>CAUZNJ010000007.1:0-19580 GCA_963580965.1 Alphaproteobacteria bacterium
CGGCCCACCGAAGCCGCAACCCCCATCTATGGTCAGAGTCTCGCTATTGTCGCAGAAGCCGCGATGGCGGGGGTCAAACCCTCGCACGATCCTAGTAAAAGTATCGAACGGCGCTTCGATATGGTCGAAACCTGCCGCTCCCCACCAAAAACTATCGTGTTGTTTCGTCAAGGGGCGCTCCGGGTCCAAGCCTGCATTAACGTACAAGACTTGGCGGTTTTCTGCTAATGCCGCCCGGCGCAAGGCACCCAGAAAAGCATTATGACCGTCATGGCGGCGCAGGGTATTGCGTAGTTCCGTCGTCCAATGACTGATGGCCGTTGCGCCCTGGCGCGCGGCATCAATACCAATACTGTAGATACCACCATACGCCTCCAGCGTGGCAGCGACGCCCTGAGCCATCATCCACTTAAGAACATCACTTGGGTCAGAAGCAAACTGAAGCTGCAGCAGCTTGTGCCACATTTCCTCCTGTCCGCCACGCAGATAGACGACAGAGTTTGAATCAGCGCCCCGCTGGGCAAGCAAGTTGCGACGGAATACCAGCGCTTCATCAATACAGGCTAGAACGCCTCCGCCTCGGCCAATGAGATTTCCCAGGTAGATTAGGTTATCCACAACACCGATTCTCTGGCTCAGAACATCATGCAAAGCACGCAAGCGTTCTGCCTCGCCGTGGACAGAAGCAATTACCCATGTATGCCGGGCCGGACGCAGAACTAAAAATCGTTGATCTGGCTGCATGGTTCTACTTCAGTGAGGCTCTTGGAGCCTGATGCGGTCCACAAACGCGACTAACGCCTTCCAGACCCCAGGGGATCTATTACGACAAAATCGCGACCTCACGCCACGTACTATTCCACCTTATAGAAGGCCGAGCGGCGGTATTGGAAGACCCCAGGGAAAGAAGCCTACAACAGAATTAGGACTGCACATTAGTGCGGACCCTTAACCATCGGCCAAAGGAATTTGGCCTCGAATTAGGCTACCACAAGCACCTTCTCTAGACGCTTGGTAGCCGCTTCCATATCCAGCTTTTCGACAGCAGCTAGTTCGCTAGCCAAGCGGTCCCGCGCCGATTCGTAAATCTGGCGTTCACTGAAAGATTGATCAGGCTGGCCTGCATTACGATGCAGGTCACGTACGACCTCGGCAATCGATAACGGATCACCAGAATTAATTTTCGCCTCATATTCCTGCGCACGGCGGCTCCACATCGTCCGCTTAATGCGCGCACGCCCCTTCAACTTGGTCATGGCGTCTTCCATGATCTTACGGCTGCTCAGCTTGCGCAAACCCGACATTGCCGCTTTGACGACCGGCACACGCAACGTCATTCGATCACGATCGAAATAGATGACGAAGAGATTCAGCTTATGATCCGAGACCACAGTCTCTTCAACGGAGAGCACTTTTCCCACACCGTGAGTCGGATAAACCACGTAATCTCCCGGCTTAAAGATCATTTTTTCAGGCATATTAATTGTCGAACTCCGATTAACACCAGCCAAGTCGGCATACACCTATAAACCCGCACCTCAGGGGAGGAGGCAAAAAAAATAGCCCCTTCCTAACAGCCCGGAAGGACCAGTCGTCATTCCTAATGAGTTTGTCCGCACAGCACCGCGTTGATACATCCATTACCGGCGCCCAAACCGATGATAAATTTATCATATCACAAAATTAACCTAAAATATAGGCCAGCGTAATTTCCAAGCCTTGGGAAACACCAGTCAATAATTAGCCGCTAGCGCCTGGTTTTTCGCTCAATTCACTGAGCTTTCCATCCTTGCCATTCCACTCTTCGGCATCGGCCGGAGAATCCCCCTTGCGGGTAATATTTGGCCACTTGGTGGAATAATCGGTGTTGAGCTCCAGCCACTTGTCCAGATTTGGTTCCGTATCGGGAACAATCGCTTCGGCTGGGCATTCGGGTTCACAAACACCACAGTCGATGCATTCGTCGGGATTGATCACCAACATATTTTCACCCTCGTAGAAACAGTCCACGGGGCAAACCTCGACGCAGTCCATGAACTTGCACTTGATGCAGTTCTCGGTAACGACGTAGGTCATTTTTTTCTCCGTTATTTTTAATTATTACCGAACCTGAGCACCATCTAAGCCAGAGAGCGCAATCTCACCCACCCCATACTGACCAGCCTCTCGGGGGTCGTCAGCCTTGCCACGTAGCCGCGCCCGAACTCTACAAATCATTGCTCTGCGTATCACACCCCCTGCCGCCGTAACAACCCTCTGGTTTCGATGGGTCAATACTGATGATTTAGTCGGCGTTAGTTATTCGCCTTGCCGCATTCGGTCCATCGCTCGCCGTTCGGCTTTGGTCGGCCGGCCGGAACCAGGTTCGCGCAATCCTGTCAGCGCCGGCTTCGCTTCCTCTTCCCGTGCCTGGGGTGGCAATGGCGGCTCCAAATCCTCGTATAATTGGCGAGCGTCGGGCGCCGGCCCCCGACGCTTACCCAACCCGGCTACCCGGACGACACGGATGTTCCTGCCCTGAGGAAAAGTCAGAACGTCTCCGATGCGAACGCCAAGATGAGCCTTCTGCACCCTTTTGGAATTGACGCGCAATGAGCCTACCGCAGCGAATTTGGACGCTAAGGTGCGGCTGCGAAAAAATCGCGCATACCAGAGCCACCGGTCAATGCGCTGACTTCCCGCCGGTATCGTTATAGTCAACGCGCTATCTCCAATTCGCCAAGTTTGGCAAAGGGGGAATCGGGGTTAACGCGGTAGGCAGGCCTAAGTCTAGCTGCATACTTGCCGGCAGACTTAGGCCGCAATTTTCGCTGTACTCGCACATAACATACAGCCACCGCATCTTCTCCCTCGCTTCCCGTTGCTAATTTGTATCCGAGACCAGCAAGAACACTGGAAATGTCCGCCGCGGAACAGCCAAGCAAGTTGAGAACATCGGCACCCACAACAAACGAACCAGCCTGCGAAAGGGACCAGAGGCGTGCCGCTAGTCTTTCCACGATATCAACACGCACCGAAAGAACACCCAGTTGCCGATAGCCGATCGCTTCATAATACCCTCGCGGCACGCTTGCACTGGTACGAATCGAAACCCGGCCCGGCGGTGGCGATTCCAGCGATGTCCCATGGTGCGCACCCCATAGAATGCGGCGCATCGCGATGGCCGCGGGCTTAAGCATTGCAGGAATATAAATGCTTTCCTGGCCAATGCGGATGCCGAGTTCTCGTAGTGTCTTACGCGTATTTCGGTCAAGAACCTCAAGCTGTTCACGTACCCGATGGCGCGGCATGGAGCCCAGCGCCTCACAAAGCTCAAAGACCAACCCGCGCGCGATTCCGAGCAAGTCGTTTTCTTCTCCCAAAAGCAATGGCTTGAGCCGTTGCCGCACATGAGATTCAAGCCAAATCGCCAATCTCTGGCGCAACCGTTCCCGCTCCACTCCATGTACGGCCTGCCCCGGCAATGGTCCGACGGCCGGACGCAGAATTGACGGCCCCGCTACCACCCGTGCAACCGGCGCGCCGTTCCATAGAATCTGGCCATCTTTATCAATGCCGAAGGCTCCATCGTCGGCCAACTCGAGATTCCGGAGACGCTTCGACAGCTCTCCTTCCAACGCTTGACGAGTGGCATTAGTGATGGCCTTGCCAGCCTGGGTTCGCGCCGGCCCGTCACCCGGACTGAAATGAAAGCCATCCAGACGACCGACTTCGTGACCCTCAATCATGACGGCGCCATCCGGTTCGACAACCGCTGATAAGGAATCTCGATTGCGCATTTTACCCATGAGCACCGCCGTACGGCGGTCGACGAAGCGTTGGGTCAAGCAATCGTGCAGAGCATCCGAAAGACGGTCTTCTATGGCGCGAGTGCGCTCCTGCCAGAAAATTGGATCAGCAAGCCAGTTACTGCGATGAGAAACGTACGTCCAGATTCGCACCGCCGCGATTCGCTGCATCAAGGTCTCAATATCACCATCAACACGATCCAAACGCGTCACTTGGCTTGCCAGCCAATCCGTCGGTAAACAGCGTTCGCCTTTCATCAGATATCGGTAAATATGCCCCAACAAACGAGCATGACCGTCGCTCAGAACTTTGCGGAAATCGGGAATACGGCAAATATCCCACAACAAACGCACTGCGTCCTGACCATGAGCGAGAGCAGCAATATCCGATTCCTGGGATAGTACAGCGAGCACGCGTTCGTCATCGGCCTGGGGCGCCCGAACCAATCCAACCGCCACCGATGGATGCGCCAAACTGCGCTGCAGGGCCGTGACGGACGAAAGATTCAGTTCGTCATTGCGCCAGAAAATTGATTTCAAGGGGTCGAAAGTGTGGCTTTCGATACGGGCCACTGTATCGTCATCGAGCGATCCAGCCTCGGCGGTTGTGCCAAAAGTTCCGTCATTCATGTGGCGCCCAGCCCGCCCAGCAATCTGCGCCATCTCAGCCGCCGAAAGTAGGCGCGGCACGCGTCCGTCGAACTTGCGCCGCGCCGCGAAGGCAACATGGTCAACATCCATATTTAGTCCCATGCCTATGGCGTCGGTGGCGATAAGATAATCGACCTCCCCAGCTTGGAACATGGCCACCTGGGCATTGCGAGTACGCGGACTCAGAGCACCAAGAACTACCGCGGCACCACCGCGATGCCGACGCACCAATTCGGCGATGGAATAGACGTCGGCGGCGGAGAATGCGACCACCGCACAACGCGGCGGCAAGCGCGTAATCTTACGTTGGCCAGTGTACGACAGCGTGGAGAAACGAGGACGAATAATGTATTCTGCCTCAGGGACCAGGGCGCGCAGGATCGGGCGCATAGTCTCAGCCCCCAAGAGCATGGTCTCCGATCGACCGCGCACGTTGAGCAGGCGTTCGGTAAAGACATGACCTCGTTCGGCATCGGCACACATTTGCACTTCGTCGAGGGCGACGAAATCAACCAACCGGTCCACCGGCAGTGATTCAGCAGTGCATAGGAAATAACGCGCACCCGGGGGTATGATCTTTTCCTCGCCGGTGATGAGCGCAACCTGCGCCGCCCCTTTAAGGGCGACAGCTCGTTCATAATTTTCACGCGCCAGAAGCCGCAGAGGAAAGCCGATCATGCCGCTGCTATGACCCAGCATACGCTCCATTGCGAGGTGGGTCTTCCCGGTATTAGTGGGGCCGAGAACAGCGACCACGCGGCTTTGTTGACTCCGCATCAGCATGGTAAAACAATTGCCGTTCCCTGACCCCATTGCAAGGGCAAGGCGGTCGTCTTGCTTATGGCAATGGGCCGCCTATCGCTAACAGGCCTGTCAAAATTATCAGAACCTCCATCACGGCACGTTCGCAGAATCTTGATACGTTAATCCCTCGGAGAGCACTCACCTCCGTATGCAGTTCATGACCCTAGAACACAAACCAGACATCCCCCCACCTTATCAGGCTGTACCGAAGCGATCCTTCAGGCGCTTCGCGCGGCGGGCATTCGCTGCGCCCCCCCCCTGCGGGGCCAGTCAATTTATCCCGAGGCCGTTTCTATGGACTTGCCAATAGCAACGCTACGCGCAATGCACATATCCTGCCCTCGAGGATCGTTTCCTGTCAGGGTGTATAGGGCTGGATAGCGCTCTAAGCCGCCTCTTGAGCCATGTTGCGCAGCACATATTGCAAAATGCCGCCGCTCTTATAGTACTCAACTTCATCGACCGTATCGATACGGCAAAGCAGCTTGATCTGCTCACTGGTTCCATCGCTCCGGTTAATTTTGCAATCGATATCCATGCGCGGGGTGATACCCGCTTCTATCCCCGTGATATCAATGACCTCCGAGCCATCGAGCTTTAGGGTCTCACGGCTCTGCCCATCCTTGAACTGCAATGGCAGTACGCCCATACCAACAAGATTAGAACGGTGGATGCGCTCGAAGCTCTCGACGATTACTGCCTTGGCCCCCAATAGGCGGGTGCCCTTCGCCGCCCAGTCTCGGGACGATCCGGTGCCGTATTCCTTACCCCCGACAATGACCAGGGGAACGCCTTCTTCTTTGTACCGCATGGCCGCATCAAAGATGGACATCTCCTCGCCATCCGGCATGTGACGGGTGACGCCGCCCTCCGTACCCGGCGCCGCCTGATTACGGATGCGGATGTTGGCAAAAGTGCCCCGCATCATCACTTCATGATTACCCCGACGCGAACCATAGGAGTTGAACTCGACTGGGCGCACCTGGTGAGAAACCAGGTACTCACCCGCGGGCCCCTCCTCCTTGATGGAGCCAGCCGGAGAAATATGATCAGTAGTGACCGAATCCCCCAATATGGCCAGCACCCGTGCGCCGTAAACGTCAGCGACATCGGCCGGCTCGCCTTCCATGTCGATAAAAAATGGCGGGTGTGCTACGTACGTGCTGGTAGGATTCCAGTTAAAAGTCTCACCACCCGAGACTTTTACTGCCTTCCATTCCGCGGTGCCCTCGAAGACGTTGGAATATCGGGACTTGAACATTTCCGGCGTAACCCGCGAGTCAACGATCTCGCGGATTTCCGCATTGGTTGGCCAGATATCACGCAGGTAAACAGGCTTACCGTCGGAACCGATGCCCAGCGGATCGGTTGCAACGTCAATCTTCATATTGCCCGCCAACGCATAGGCCACCACCAATGGCGGTGAGGCAAGATAGTTGGCCTGCACCTGTGGATGAATGCGACCTTCAAAATTTCGGTTTCCAGATAGAACAGCAGCAACCGTAAGATCGGCCTGGGCGACGGCTTCTTCAACCGGCCCCAACAGAGGGCCGGAATTGCCGATGCACGTCGTGCATCCATAACCCACAAGATTGAAGCCGATGGCGTCCAGATGCTCCTGAAGGCCGGCGGCCACCATGTAATCAGTTACCACTTTCGAGCCCGGCGCGAAGGATGTCTTGACCCACGGCTTGCGCGTCAGGCCTTTAGCGCGAGCATTGCGCGCCACCAGCCCAGCAGCAATCAGCACGCTGGGGTTGGATGTGTTGGTGCAACTAGTGATTGCGGCAAGGACAACCGAACCATCCTGGACATCGTAGTCGGCGCCAGGAGCATCGATTACCCGCATCTCATCGCGGCCACTCAGTGCCTTGAAGCCGGATACGAATGACTTACTAGTCTGACTTAGAGCAATGCGGTCCTGTGGCCTCTTCGGTCCAGCCAGCGACGGCTCGACATCACCGAGGTCGAGTTCCAGCATGTCGGTGAATACCGGCTCCGGCGTACTAGCATCCCGCCACATGCCCTGCGCCTCGGCATAAGCTTTGACCAGGGCCACTCGCTCGGGATCACGGCTGGTCAGGGTCAGGTAGCGCAGAGTTTCATTATCGATGGGAAAGAAACCACAGGTAGCACCATATTCAGGCGCCATATTGCCGATGGTGGCACGGTCCGCCAGCGATAAATGGTCTAGCCCAGGACCGCAGTATTCCACGAACTTACTGACCACACCCTTGGCGCGCAGCATCTGCACAACCATTAACACCAGATCAGTCGCTGTCGTCCCTTCCTTTGGTGTGCCGGTTAGGCGGAAACCAATAACCTCGGGGATCATCATCGAAACCGGTTGGCCAAGCATGGCTGCTTCGGCTTCAATACCGCCAACACCCCAGGCTAGAACCGCTAGACCATTAACCATGGTTGTATGGCTATCGGTGCCGACGCAGGTGTCAGGATAGGCTATCATCTTGCCGTCCAGCGATTTAGAGGTAAAGACCGTTTGCGATAGATACTCCAGGTTCACCTGATGGCAGATGCCCGTTCCCGGAGGAACGACGCGGAAATTATTAAAAGCAGACTGGCCCCAACGCATGAACTCATAGCGTTCCCTATTGCGCTCGTACTCGATTTCGACATTACGCTTAAACGACCCAGCCGTTCCAAAGTTATCAACCATCACCGAGTGGTCAATAACCAGATCGACGGGAACCAACGGATTGATCTTATTTGGATTGCCACCCATTGCCACCATGGCATCGCGCATGGAGGCGAGATCTACCACTGCCGGCACGCCGGTAAGGTCCTGCATCAAAACGCGGGCCGGGCGATAGGCGATTTCATTGTCACTGCGCTGGTCATCGGCCCATTTAACCATGGCCTTGATGTCATCAACGGTAACGGAACGGTTGTCCTCGAACCGCAGCAAATTTTCCAGCAGCACCTTTAATGAATACGGCAGGCGCGATGCACCCGTGATACCCGCTTCCTCAAGGGCCTGCAGACTGAAGTAGTCATAGCTGGTGCCATTGACATCCAGCGTCCGGCGCGTGTTAAGGGTATCGTTTCCGACCCGGGTCATTACCTGTCTCCTTCTCGACGTGAACAGCCACGCAGGCTAGATCACAAGTTGATATATTTATCCAGAAGGCACCTCCGTGGCTTGTTATTGCCACGGTTTAGCCGACTTCAGTCCTCTTCTAAATTCCAAATTTCTGCACGCGCGGCATCGTACCATTCGATCATTCCCGATCGAGCCCGTATCGTGTCTCGATATGCTATGCAAGTATCGTCAAGAGCAACATCTTATGTCTTGAAGCGGGCGGCCACTGGCGCGAAAGCGAATTCAGCCGTGCCAAAAAATTCTCGTTAGCTATAACAAGTGTAAAATCGCTCATGTCAAAACCCGAAGTGTCGATCCGACCGCGGTCCCGTCCCCGCGGGAACGACTAACCTATCACGCCGTAACGACGTCTACCACCATATGCACCAGGATCGTGCGGACCACTGCACGTTCGAAGATTATTCATCTTGGCCAACCACAAATCAGTCTGCCATTATGCTAAAATACTGCCGGCAGCAGATTTAGCACTTTTTATGAAACTAGGGAGTCCTACTTTCATAGCTATCTTTGGTTTGTAGGTACGGCCCACCCATGCCATTCAGCCCGCGCCGCGTCATCCGGTAGGGATACAAAGTTACCCTCCTGCCCTTTTCTGCATTCTTCATACTCAATCTGAGCGGTGACATCTTGGTCATAGGCATCAATTATTAATCGTTACCAGGGCCAAGAAAGTCTTCGCCGGCAAGGAAAACTAGTGAGGGTTCCCAATAGCCGGTTAACCGAGTATTGGGGGGCTTATCGTGTCAGCAACTGGAGCCATAGGTATCCTTTCCATAAGCTGGAAGTTCCGACAGGGTAAGTTAGAGAGGAAATCCCTCGCGCTAAAATTCCGAAACTAATTGCAATTGAAGAAAGGACGATGCCGTGATCGTCGAGCAGATCTGGACCGGTAACAACTTCCGCAACTTTAACTATCTGGTCGCATGCCCCGAGAGCGGCGAGGCATTAGCCATCGATCCCCTGGATTACCGCAAGTGCCTGGACCGGGCGGCAAAGAAAGGCTGGTCAATTACCCAGGTTCTCAATACCCACGAACACCACGACCATACCGGCGGGAACCACGGTATTGTCACCGCGACCCGCGCCAAGGTACTGGCCCATAAGAATGCTAAGGACAGTATCCCGGATATGGACATCGGTTTGGGTGCCGGCGACATCATCAAGATCGGCCGCACAATCGAACTCGAAGCACTCGATACCCCCGGCCACACCATGAGTCACATTTGCGTACTGTCACGCACCGACAACCCAGGCCTATTTTGCGGTGACACTTTATTTAATGCCGGCGCCGGCAATTGCCACAATGGCGGTCATCCCGCCGATCTCTTCGACACTTTTGCCAACCAGCTGGCTAAATTAGCGGACAATACCCTTGTCTACCCCGGGCACGATTATATCGCTAACAACCTGCAATTCACGCTCGACCGGGAACCCGACAATGCCAAGGCGGCGGCGCTACTAGAAACCGTCGAAGACCAAAATCCAGACAGCGCCCTTATCTCAACACTGGGGATAGAAAAGGAGGTCAATTCTTTCTTTCGCTTGCACAGCCCGAGTATAATTAATCGCCTTCGCGTCGCCTTTCCCGACCTTCCCGATACTCTGGATGCCAAGACGGTGTTTATTAAATTGCGAGAGTTACGCAACAGCTGGTAACCATCAAGGCTCTTGCGCCTTAGCAGCCAGAATCCCGGGGTAAAAGGCGCGAGAAAATCTAGCGACGCTATACGGGGTTTTTCATGAGTCAGCCGACTAAAGAACAGCAGCGAATGACATTAGGGGGCGGCGGATTCTGGCTCGCCGTTGCCGGACTTAATGGCTTGATCGCCGTTGCGGCCGGCGCCTACGGCCATCACGCGCTGGGGGGCCATAATTCAGACTTCCGAGAAATTTTCCTTACCGGCGCGCAGTACCACATGTGGCACACGCTCGCCTTGTTGGGCGTCGCCTGGACGACGGAACACTTCAGCGGCATAGCGCCGGCCCTAGCGGGAATCGCCTTTTCTGTTGGAGTTTTTCTTTTTTCAGGAAGCCTCTACGTTATGGGCCTAACCGAAGACGTGCCTGTAAGGGGTGCCGCCCCACTTGGTGGCATGCTCCTTATATTAGGCTGGACCGCCTTGATCTGGACTGGATTTTCCATGCGGCGTACACAGATTTAGTCGGCCGCCAAGGTGCGCTAGCCCTTTTTGGCAAAGGCCATCCGTTTTGCGAACTTTACACGTTCATCTTTAAGGACGGTCGGCAGGCTGCCGCCAAACTTAGCAAAGAAGGCGGCGATTTCTTCCGCCTCATCGAGCCCAGAATCGGCGTCAACGGCCATTAGTTTTTCAAAATCAGCACAAGAGTATTCCAGTCCACTCAAGTCTAGATCCTGATAATGCGGCATGAGGCCCAGTGGCGATTCCTTCGCCGGGACGAGGCCCTGAACCCGTTCAAAAATCCACTTCAGAACCCGCATGTTCTCGCAAAACCCAGGCCAGATAAAGGCACCGTCTTCATCCTTGCGGAACCAATTGACACGGAAAATCTTTGGCGGGTTTTTCAACTGGCTAGCCATGGCCAGCCAATGGGTCCAATAATCCGCCATGTTGTAGCCACAGAAAGGTAGCATGGCCATTGGATCGCGGCGGATAGCCACCTGGCTGACGGCGGCGGCTGTAGCCTCCGACCCCATGGTAGCAGCTAAGAAGACCCCGTGTTCCCAATCGAATGCCTCGAACACCAACGGATAGGTATGGCTCAAACGCCCGCCAAACAGAAAAGCAGCAATGGGCACACCGGCGGGGTCATCCCAAGCTGGATCAAAAGACGGACATTGAACAGCCGCCACGGTGAACCGCGCGTTGGGGTGAGCCGCCAGGCTATCATTGTTGGGTGTCCAGTCATTACCTTTCCAGTCGGTCAGGTGTGCAGGCACTTCCCCATCAATGCCTTCCCACCAAACATCGCCATCATCGGTCAATGCGACGTTGGTAAAGATACAGTCGCGTTTGAGCATCTCCATGGCATTGGGATTGGACGCGTATGAAGTTCCAGGCGCGACACCAAAATAACCAGCTTCTGGATTGATGGCGCGCAGCTTTCCATCGAGGCCTAGCTTAATCCAGGCAATATCGTCACCGACGGTCCGGATCTTCCAGCCCGGAAATCCCTTGGGTGGAAGAAGCATGGCGAGGTTGGTTTTGCCACAAGCACTAGGGAAAGCAGCGGCGATATATACCGTCTCGCCCTCCGGATTCTCCAGGCCAAGAATCAGCATATGTTCGGCCAGCCAGCCTTCATCACGGGCCATCGTCGAAGCTATGCGAAGCGCAAAGCATTTCTTGCCGAGAAGTGCATTCCCGCCATACCCGCTGCCATAAGACCAGATTGTCCGTTCCTCGGGAAAATGGGCAATATATTTCGTCTTGCTACTCGGCCAGGGAACGTCGGCTTGACCAGACTCCAAAGGCGCCCCCACCGAATGCAGACATGGCACGAAGTCATCGTTACCCAGAGTGTCCAGCGCCGCCCGCCCCATACGGGTCATCAAACGCATGCTTACCGCGACATACGGTGAGTCGGTCAGTTGCACGCCTATATGGGCGATTGGCGAACCAAGCGGCCCCATAGAAAACGGCACCACGTACATGGTGCGGCCCTTCATGCTGCCGTCATAGAGTTCGGTCAGCGTCGCCCGCATGTTTGCAGGATCACTCCAATTGTTGGTCGGACCGGCCTCCTCTGGAGTCCTCGAGCAGATGAAGGTTCGGTCCTCCACCCGCGCCACATCATCGGGATCGGAACGTGCTAGGAAGCTGCCAGGGCGTTTGTATGGGTTCAGAGGAATGAACGTCCCCACGTCCACCAACAAGCGGCATAAGTAATCATATTCCTCCTGGGAACCATCGCACCAATAGACGGCATCAGGCTTGCACAAAGCCACAGTGCTATCGACCCAGCTCACAAGCTTACTGTTAGACGATTTTAGTTTACCATCGAGCCCCAAGGAACCACCTATTTAATCTAAAATATTAGAAAGAATTACCCTGACCGCATGTGCAGCCACGTTTATACAAACAAATTTCTAATTTGGGGCTCCGCAAAACTTAAACATGATTCTTTACCGAAATAAACTTGCCTAAAACGTGGAATAACCCAAGACAAAATTCTTAATTAACTCAAAGTTATTTAACGAGCTATAATTTTGCCACATTGCGTCTATTAACTAATAAATCTGCGCCATAAGCTTTCGAATCTGGTGAGGTTGGCAGTGCACCTTGAAACAAGGAGCCTAAATGGGACAGACCATCGCGCTCGTGGATGACGATCGCAACATACTGACATCAGTCTCCATGGCATTGGAATCTGAAGGATTCCAAGTAAAGGCCTACCCCGACCCGAGCCAGGCGCTGGACGGCCTCATCCGTAATCCCGCCGACCTTGCTGTTCTCGACATCAAAATGCCGCGCCTCGACGGCATGAAACTTTTGACCCGATTGCGCGAAAAATCGGATCTTCCGGTCATCTTCCTGACATCAAAGGATGAGGAGATCGACGAAATTTTAGGCCTTAAGATCGGCGCCGATGATTACATCAAGAAGCCATTTTCGCAGCGGCTTCTTATCGAGCGCATTCGCGCCGTCCTGCGACGGCGCAGCAGCGAGATCAGTTTGGAGACCGATCAAAAAAGCCTGCGCCGGGGTGATCTAGTGATGAACCAGGAACGCCACATGTGCACTTGGAAAGCCGATCAAGTCGACCTGACCGTCACTGAATTCCTACTATTGCTGGCCCTGGCGCGGCGGCCAGGTTTCGTCAAAAGCCGCGACCAGCTAATCGATGCAGCCTATGGCGAGAACATGTATGTGGATGATCGTACGATCGACAGCCACATAAAACGTCTTCGCAAGAAGTTTAAGAAAGTCGATACGGGTTTTTCTATGATCAAAACCCTATATGGCGTCGGTTACCGATATCATAACGGCTGATAACATCTGCAGATAGAGGTCGAAACGGAGAGCCGATGGGTCGGGGGATACAGCGACGCAGACCACGGTTGTTACCGTCGCGCATTACGCTGCGCATTCTTGCCGTCAATATTTTGCCACTGGCGGCCTTAGTCGCCGGCCTATTATACCACGGCGAGTACCGTGATGGCCTGATAGAATCGGAGCTATCAGCCCTGCAGGTACATGCCGACATGGTCGCCGCAGCCATTGGCGAAAGCGCTAGAATAGAAGCGGGAAGTCGGCCCCGCATCGTTCCTAACACAGCGCGGCAGATGGTGCGTCGTCTGGCATCAACCACGGGAACACGAGCACGCCTCTATGACGACGACGGCGCCTTGATCGCCGACAGCCGCGTGCGAAGCGGCCCCGGCAGTACTGTGGAAATCGAACCGCTGCCGCCGCCGGAGACCGGTGAAGAAGCGCTTGATATCTCTACCAGCGGCCTGCTGGAAATTTATGACACAGCCCTGCGTTGGCTATCGTCGGAGCGCCACTTAGGTACCTACCACGAGGGGAAAACCGAGACCGCTTTTGATTACGGTGAGGCGAAATTAGCCCTCAGCGGCAATCGCCGGCGCGCCGTTCGCTTTGACCCCGGTGGAGGCCTGATGCTCAGCGCTGCCGTGCCGGTGCAGCGCTACAAACGGGTATTAGGCGCGGTGATGCTATCTAAGGGTTCTGGCACCATTAATGCCACCCTGACGCAAGTACGCGTTACGGTCATCGAAATATTTATCATCGTCCTGGCTGTCACCATTGCCCTTTCGCTTTATCTGGCAAGTACCATTTCTAGGCCGATCCGACGCCTGTCCCAAGCTGCCACACAAGTACGCCAAGGCCGCAGCCGACAGTATGTGATCCCCACGTTCTCCAATCGTCAGGATGAAATAGGCGAACTGGCACGCAGCCTGAATGAAATGACCGAAGCATTGTGGCTGCGCATGGACGCCATCGAATCCTTTGCAGCTGACGTCGCTCATGAGATCAAAAACCCACTGACTAGCTTGCATAGCGCTGTGGAAACAGCGGCCAAGATCCAGGACCCCGCAAAGCAACGGCAGTTGATGGCTATCATTATAGAGGATGTGAAACGGTTGGATCGCCTGATAAGCGACATCTCTGACGCTTCCCGCCTTGATGCCGAACTGTCACGGGCGGAGCAAGAAGCCATCGATATGACGGCACTACTGTCAACTTTGGTCGATACGTACAACATCGAAATTTCCACAGGTGGCGGAACTGAAATGACGTCACGACTGACCCTCGAGGTCGAGGGCCAGAACCCTCTGATCGTCAACGCGATGGAAGGCCGCTTGGTGCAGGTCTTTCGTAATTTGATTGCCAACGCGCAGTCCTTCAGCCCACCAGGAGGTGAAATCACAATCCGTGCCACCAGTAAAAACGGTATGGTATGCATCGAAGTCGATGATCAGGGTCCGGGAATTCCAACTGGCAATGAAGAAGCTGTTTTTGCCCGCTTCTATTCGGAACGACCGGAAGGGGAGAGATTTGGAACCCACTCGGGTCTCGGGTTGAGCATCTCCCGGCAAATTGCCGAAGCCCACAATGGCACGATCATAGCGTCCAATCGCGTCGGTCATGACGGCACGGTGGTAGGCTCCCGATTTATCATGCGCCTACCACCTGTAAATGGAGTCAACGTCCGTTGACTCCAAGCTATGCGCACCTCAGGGTCATAAACGAACTGTAGGGATTTCGGTCATGGACCTGATTCATGGCTCCTGCGTCGCCATTAGCGGCAAAGGTGTGGTATTGCGCGGACCGTCAGGATCGGGGAAATCGGATCTGGCGTTGCGCCTGATTGATGATGGTGCAAGCCTGATTTCTGACGATCAGATAACCATCTCCGTCCGTGATAAGCGGGTTTTTGCCAGCGCACCGCCGGCTATTGCCGGCATGCTGGAAGCCCGCGGAATTGGTATCGTACAATTAGAATACATGGACGAGACCCAGGTGCACCTGATCATCGATCTTGTCCCAACAGAACCCGTGGAACGTATGCCGGTAGAATCCTCAACCACGCTGGAAGGCATCTCTCTGCCGTTGACCCGCCTGGCTTCCTTCGAGTCATCAAACCCAGCCAAGGTACGCTTGGCACTACATGCGGCGACCGGTGAACTAAATATTCAGCGGTGAATAATGTTTAAGTGGGTACGAAACCGGCCCGCTAGCAGGTTCACGTTACCAGCATGGCCGGAGCCGGGCTCCCGTCGGGGCTTAAGCCCGGGGTATACATCGATCGACAATCTTCCCTTGTCCCCGCTCCCCAGTCTAGTCACGCCGAGGCCCGGGTCCGCTGGCGGGTGCCCCATCTCCGTCAATGCTTGCATCCGCACATGAAATTTTGATGCCGCATATTTTCTTATAAATCTTTGAGATTTGACCGCTACAAGCAACATCCCAGCCCAAGTCGTTTCCCTTGATTGTAACGATCGACTACTTACGCGGCCGAGAAGAAGAGCTACCTAACCATCAAAGTTAGCTAAACTCGCTGGCGGTATCGTTTTGTTTTTATCGCAGAGAAACTCGCAGCATGGCTTGTAAAAGCATACGAAAGCGTACAAGTGTCTCATCGGAGTGTACCGAAACGAGACCCCCGTCAGAGCGGCAACACCAAAGGAAGGCCAATCGAAATGATCGGAATGGTGTTAGTGACACATGGCCGACTGGCTAAAGAGTTTGTAGCAGCGCTTGAACATATTGTCGGTCCACAGTCCGATACGGCGGTTGTTTGTATCGGCCCCGATGACGATATGGAGAAGCGACGCAAACAAATATTAGATAGTATAGCAACCGCTGATAGCGGTGACGGGGTCATTCTCCTAACGGACATGTTCGGCGGCACCCCATCCAACCTCGCCATTTCGGTTATGGATAAAGCCAACATTGAAGTCATTGCCGGCGTCAATCTTCCCATGCTGATCAAGCTGGCCGATGTCCGCCACTCGGACACGCTGGCTGACGCAGTTGAAAAGGCCCAAGAAGCTGGCCGGAAATATATCAACATTGCTTCGACCCTATTGGCGCATGACAGAAAATAATGGCTATCGGCTTGAAATATGTAGATACGCCTCCAATCCGTCAGGCTGTCACCATATGCAACCGCAGGGGCCTGCATGCCCGCGCCGCAGCATTATTTGTCCGCCGTTCTAGCGCATTCAAATCGCAGGTTGGAGTCACGCGAGGCGGACAAACCGTTTCCGGGCACTCAATTCTTGGCCTCATGATGCTGGCCGCCGCGATGGGATCGGAGATAGAAATCTCTGTCCACGGGCCTGATGCAGACGATGCGCTCAAGTCACTAAGCGCTCTTGTTCTATCGGGATTCGAAGAGAATTGAGATAGGCAACACTATCCAAACGGTGACTTGCCTCAGGTTCCAGGCATTGCTATGACCGCCTAAATATTGATGACCCAAGAAGGAAATTTTATGACTACCCTCGCAGACTATAAAGTTGCTGATATGAGTCTTGCCGGATGGGGCCGGAAAGAAATTGCCATCGCCGAGACAGAAATGCCCGGCTTGATGGCATTACGGCAAGAGTATGGGACGTCTAAGCCATTAAAAGGCGCCCGCATTGCCGGCTGTCTTCACATGACCATCCAGACCGCCGTGCTAATTGAGACATTGACAGAGCTTGGCGCCGAGGTGAGGTGGAGCTCCTGCAACATCTTCTCCACCCAAGATCAGGCCGCCGCCGCCATTGCCGAAACGGGCGTTCCCGTTTTCGCTTGGAAGGGCGAGTCCGAGGAAGAATTTCTGTGGTGCATCGATCAGACCATTGAGGGTCCTAATGGCTGGCATCCCAACATGATCCTGGATGATGGCGGAGACCTAACTGTCATCATGCATGAAAATCACGGAAAGCTTCTCGATGATGTGCGCGGCCTATCAGAGGAAACCACGACCGGCGTACATCGCCTTCATGAGATGGTCAAAAAAGGCATGCTGAAAGTTCCGGCGATCAACGTCAACGATTCCGTCACCAAATCGAAGTTCGATAACCTTTACGGTTGCCGCGAAAGCTTGGTAGACGGCATCAAGCGCGCCACAGACGTTATGATGGCTGGCAAGCGTGCGGTCGTCTGCGGTTTCGGTGACGTCGGCAAGGGCTCCGCGGCCTCCCTGCGCAGTCAAGGCGCTCGCGTCATTGTCACCGAAGTCGACCCGATCTGCGCGCTTCAGGCGGCCATGGAAGGCTATGAAGTCACCACCATGGAAGACGCTGCTCCCATTGGCGACATTTTTGTCACCTGTACGGGAAACCTCGACGTCATCACCCTTGAGCATATGCGCGAGATGAAGGACAGAGCCATCGTCTGTAACATCGGTCACTTCGATTCGGAAATTCAAATAAGCTCCTTGCGGAACTACAAGTGGGACAACGTCAAGCCGCAGGTAGACGAGATTGAATTTCCGGATGGCAAACGGCTAATCGTTCTCGCCGAGGGACGCCTTGTAAATCTGGGCTGCGGCACCGGCCATCCGAGCTTCGTAATGAGCGCGTCATTCACAAATCAGGTGCTTGCGCAAATCGAACTGTGGGAGAACCACAAAAACTACGAGAACAAAGTCTACGTGCTGCCCAAACATCTCGATGAGAAGGTTGCCACCCTGCACCTTGGACGGCTTGGCGCCAAACTTACGCAAATGACACCGAAGCAGGCCGAGTATCTTGGTATAGATAGCAAGGGGCCATTCAAGGCCGAATCCTACCGATACTAGCCGCATTGAAACGGCGAAAATGAGAAGGGCCCCGCCAATATTGGCGGGGCCCTTCTCATTTCAAAATATTGAGGACGCTCAAGCAACGCCAAGAATAACCAACCCGGCCGCAGCAATCGCAGCTCCTGTGGCACGAACCACGACCATGCCCCGCTCTGATCCTAAGCGGCTAGCTAGGCTGCCGAGGCTAATACCTACTGTATGCAGAACTGCCGTCGCAACAAGAATACCGGCACCATAGGCCAGAACCGACACAGAGGCGGGCATTTCGCTGCCGTGAGTATGGCCATGGAATAGGGCGAATAGGCCGAACAAGCCCATCGCCAGCGCCAACGGTGGCCTAAGCCGCAGCGCCACTGCCGTACCAAGCACTACCACCGACAAAGCAATCCCGATCTCAGCCAGTGGCAGCTCGATAGCAGAGACACCCAATCCACCACCCAGAGCCATCACCAAGACAAATGAGGACGGAACCATCCATAATCCCCGCCCGCCGAGTTGGTTGGCGAATAAACCTACCGTCAACATGGTCAATACGTGATCTAACCCCAAGATTGGGTGCATAAACCCGAGCGCCAGTCCACCGCCGCTACCCGAGTGGGCAAGCACCGGCATCGCAACCAGCGATAACGTAATAATAAGCGCGCCAACGACACACAGTGCCGAGAGCTTAAGCGAAGTCATGGTGATGTTCCTTCACGGGAGGCTGATTGAAATGATAGAATTTCCTTGTAGATCGTGGCCACCATTCTGACAATGCCAGTTCACTCCCTGGCCCCATCCGATTTCGGGGACGTAAGGTTTCAGCGTGATCTCTCAGCGTGACACAAGAGTCGGTTTTACGCCCACCTCCGTAGTGGACTGTGATCGCCGTTCATTACGTGATCCTGTGCTTGAAGCCCTCAGAGTCGGTGTCGCTGTTTACGACTTCAAGCGCCGCCTCATTACCTTCAATGCTGCTTATGCCGCTATGTTCAGCCTTGATATGGTGTGGCTGGATTCGGCGCCAGAATTCTCCGTTGTCCTTGCGCACCTCAGCGAGACCCGCATGGTGCCTGAAGCGGCAGATTTAACCGCCTACCGCGCGCAACAACTGTCCCGTTTCACATCCAGCATCGCCGTCAGCGAAGAAATTTTGCACCTGCCGGACGGCCGCAGCATTCACCATATTGTGCGCCCGCATCCTGACGGCGGCTTAATTTTGACCTATGAGGACCTCACCCATCCCCTTGTCCTGGAACGAGAACACAACGCCCAAGAGGCTGTCGGTCGGGTTACTCTGGACGCTCTAAGTACCGCCATCGCCGCGATCGGCGGAGATGGTTGCCTACGGTTAACCAATATGGCGTTCCGGGCCCATTGGCAACTGGAGGCCACAAATCTGACTGGCCGCCCCATCAGCGAGCTTGTGCTGGAGATGGCCAATGTGCTGACACCGACGGGCAATGATACGCTACGGCATATTATTACCACCC
>CAUZNJ010000008.1:0-19153 GCA_963580965.1 Alphaproteobacteria bacterium
TGGGCCAAGGCGACGAGCGGCAGCGCATACGTCGGCATGCTACAGCCATCGATACCACAGGGTGCGGCGCTTAAATCCCAATCCGCCATGTCGGAAATCGCATCGCGGATTCTCACTTGCGCGGGATGGTCCGCGTGGCAATAACCGTGCGTTCTCTCACTCATATGCATAGCCGTTGTGAGAATACCGGCATGTTTGCCGGAACAATTGTTATGCGCAGGGTCTGGCGTCTGTCCAGCGAGCAGCAAAACAGCCGCGGAATCTCGATCGATGGGACGCTGCGGGCCGCACTCAAGGTCGCCGATAGCCAACCCGATAGAGCTTAACCACTCTGTCACCGCTATAATGTGGCGTTCCTGGCCAGTATGCGAAGCACAGGATAGCGCCAGTTCCATTTCGCCGAGGCAATAGCGATCAGCGGCACCGGTCTCGATGAGGCAAATGGCCTGTAACGGCTTAACCGCAGAGCGTGTAAAAATTGGCGTCTCGACATCTCCCCAAGCAGCAACGATTCCTCCGCCGGCGTCGACAACCACGGCGGCGCCACGATGCTGGCTTTCCACCGCAGGCCCTCTGGTTACCTCCACCAAAACAGGGTTAGCCGAGGCTTCTATTTGCGACACGCGACACTCCAATTTCATTCAAGGGAAATAATAGACAAGTGAAATGGGCGCGATAGCCTTGGCAAGCTTCAGTCATCGCATTATGAAAGAACCATGTTTGGATTTACCTCGCCAGCTAAATTCGCGCCCGCCCAAGGGTGTCTGTTCTTCATTTGCCTCTTGCTTTGCATAAGCACCGCCCGAGCCAACGAGATCGGCACTTACAAAGACTGGAGCGCGTTCCGTGAAGGGCCTAGAGAACGCACGGTTTGCTACATAGGTAGCATTCCTGAGAAAGAAGAGGGCAAGTACAAGCTCCGCGGTGATCCCTACATTCTCATTACCCACCGGCCGGATGAAAACCTCTACGGAGTTTTCAGCGTCACGGCCGGCTATGAATACAAGATTGGCAGCCATCCCTTGGTCGAGATCGATAACCAGCACTTCACCCTGTTCACAGAAGGAGAAAATGCCTGGATGCCTGAAGGGGCAGAAATGGTTGAAGCCGAATTGATCAAAGCTATGCAGCGGGGCAATAAAATGATCGTCCGCGGTACATCCCGTCGGGGCACCCTAACAACCGACACCTATTCCCTATCAGGTTTTACCGCTGCCCTCACTGCCATCGATAAGGCCTGCCGTAAAGGTTGATGGAACCCACGATTCGCCCTGGGTATACTGAGCAAAACGCTATATCTAAGGGATTATGACGGACACTCACATCAATTTGATCGGCCTCGACCGGCAGGAACTATCCGCCGAACTTGCCGACTTCGGCGAGAAACCATTTCGCGCCAAACAGGTTTGGCACGCCATGTATTTCCATGGCGTGCGCGATATCGCCGGAATGACCACCCTGTCGAAAGCCCTGCGGGCGCGTCTGGCTGAACGCTATACGATTGACCGGCCCGAAATCGCCCGCGCCCAGGTTTCGGATGATACCACCCGAAAATGGCTACTACGCTTCACCGACGGTAACGAGGCGGAAACCGTATTCATCCCAGAGGATGACCGCGGCGCACTCTGCCTCTCATCACAGATCGGCTGCACCCTGACTTGTTCTTTCTGTCATACCGGCACTCAACGCATGGTGCGCAACCTGACGGCCGGCGAAATCGTTGCCCAGGTGATGGCGGCACGCGATGAAACTAATGAATGGCCGTCCGCCCAGGAAGACCGGCTTATGTCAAATATCGTCATGATGGGCATGGGCGAGCCGTTGTTGAACTATGACAATGTCGCCAAGGCGTTGAAAATCATCATGGACGGTGAGGGCATAGCCATTTCCAAGCGCCGTATCACCCTGTCGACGTCCGGTATCGTTCCGATGATCCGCCGCTGCGGCGCCGAAATTGGCGTCAATCTAGCGATCAGCTTGCATGCGCCGCGCGACGAGCTACGCGATATTCTGGTGCCTATAAACCGCAAGTACCCGATTGCCGAGCTGCTACAAGCCTGTCGCGAATACCCCGGCGCCAACAACGCTCGGCGCATTACCTTCGAATACGTCATGTTAGATGGCATCAACGATAGTCCCGCCGATGCCCGTGAACTAGTACGCTTGGCCAAGGATATCCCGGCCAAGTTTAACCTGATCCCCTTCAATCCCTGGCCCGGCTCGGATTATTTATGTTCGTCCAACAATGCCATGCACCGCTTTGCCGCGATCCTTAACGATGCCAGCCTATCGGCACCCATCCGCGTACCGCGCGGCCGCGATATCATGGCCGCCTGTGGCCAGCTGAAATCGGCCAGTGAACGTGCCCTCCGCGCCCATACCGAGAAGGCCGCTGCGGCACCCGAACCCGCCACCAAGTAAGTTCAGCCTTCTTCACCGCCTTGCCCGGCAGTCCGTTTCGCCTATAATCCGCCGCGTTTTCCGCCAAACGCCACGAAGGAAAATCCACCATGCGCCCGGACGTAAAAAAAGTTGTTCTCGCCTACTCGGGCGGGCTCGATACCTCGGTTATTCTCAAGTGGCTGCAAGAAACCTATGGCTGCGAGGTCGTCACGTTCACCGCCGACTTGGGCCAGGGCGAAGAACTGGAACCGGCGCGGCGCAAGGCCGAGATGATGGGGATCAAAGAAATCTTCGTCGATGACCTGCGTGAGGAATTCGTTCGAGATTATGTTTTTCCTATGTTCCGCGCCAACGCCCTTTATGAAGGGACGTACCTTCTCGGCACCGCCATCGCCAGGCCGCTCATCGCCAAACGCCAGATAGAGATCGCCGAGCAGGTCGGCGCCGACGCCGTCGCCCATGGCGCCACCGGTAAGGGCAACGACCAGGTGCGTTTTGAGATTGGCTATTACGCACTCAAACCCAACATCAAGATCATTGCACCATGGCGGGAATGGGACCTGACATCACGCACCAAGCTGGTTGAATATGCCGAGAAACATAAGATTCCAGTGCCCCGTGATAAACGCGGCGAGGCACCATTTTCGCAGGATGCAAACCTTCTGCACATCTCGTCAGAAGGCAAAGCGCTGGAAGACCCTTGGCAGGAACCCGACTGGGATCATATCCTGACCCGCGTCACACCTCCATGGAAGGCACCGGACACCCCGCTGGAGATCACCATCGATTTCGCAGCAGGGGATCCCGTCGCCGTAAATGGAGAGGCCCTACCCCCCGCTGCCCTGCTCGCCCGTCTCAATGAACTCGGCGGCGCCAACGGCGTTGGCGCCATCGACATCGTTGAGAACCGCTTCGTCGGCATGAAGTCGCGCGGCCTTTACGAAACGCCTGGCGGTACGGTTATCTTCCACGCCCGGCGAGCCATGGAAAGCTTAACCCTGGATCGCGGAGCCATGCATCAAAAAGATGAACTTATGCCGCGCTATGCCGGGATTGTTTACAATGGTTTCTGGTTTTCACCTGAACGCCGCATGCTTCAAGCTGCCATCGACGAAGCTGCCCAGAACGTCACCGGCACCGTACGACTGAAGCTATACAAGGGCAACGTCATCATCACCGGCCGCAAGTCCCCCAACAGCCTGTACAGCGAGGCAATGGTCACCTTTGAGGAAGACTCCGTCTACGACCAACGTGATGCCGAGGGCTTTATCAAGCTCAACGCCCTGCGGCTTAGGCTGGCGAAGGCGCTCAACAGGGACTAATCTGTATTGTAAGAAATTCCGAATGCTCCCACCCCTGTTTTCCCAAAACCCAACAGCGTAAACTCAGGCAGCGCCGCCGATAACGATGGGTTGGACCCCCTACTTGTCAAGGAATAGCCCTTGAAGTCAGGCAGCTTCTTCGGCTTGCCCGGGCTCCAACGGCGCGTTTGGGACAAAGCCGTCTGGCTCGATGCCTTTATAGTTCTGGCGCACCAAGTCGGTAACGGGACGCAGATCGTCGTTACACAACCATAGCCGCAACAGGTGGCGAATAGTCGAGGGCTCGTCCCCATCCTCGTAATCTCGACGCGAATGCACAGTCACGTGGCTATTTAAAATTTGCAGGTCGCCTTGCTCGAACGGTAGGTCGACGGCAAGTTCCTGCGCCAGCGCCTGAAACAAATCGACCGCTTCATTGCGCGTCTTGCTCCACCGTTCAGCCCCAGGAAGATCCTGCGCCTTACGAGCATGGGTAGAGGCCCCACGGACGCGGAGAACGCCGTCTGTTACTTCAAAAATAGGCATCTTGTACCAGGGGTCCTTCCCGGGCGAATTTTCACCATGTAGGGACCAGAACAAATCCTTGCATAGGTCAGCAACCAGTTCGGGACGGCGCTTTAGCATCTCATTATAGATCGTTATAGAACTACAAACGCGGCTTGCCCCGCCCGACTTCGCCGTGTTCAGGCAAAAAAGCCCAACCATGTCGCAGGCATCGTTGTGGAACGCCATAGCATACTTGGTTTCGTAAGCACGCACCTTTGCGGCCCAGTAATCTTTACCGAGGTCTTTGACATGGCCAAGCATATTACCCGCACCGTTCTGTGACAGGGCGGTGCCCATATATCTGCCTATACCCCAGAAGACCATTGCTGCTAGCGGCCGCTTCATATCCGCCACCGGCAGGCCGCGCATTTGGACAAACCCGCGGCCATTCTTGAGTTCATCATAAATATCGGACAGGTCATGAGCTGTTTTTGGCAGCGGAAAATCATCTCGCCGGATATCGGTCAGCGCCTTACCGCTGGCCTCGGCGGCACGAGCGGCATCCATAATCTCGGCGATCGCGCTGTCAGTAAAGCGGTAGGCCCAATCCTCGTTTGCGGTGATTTCCTCCGGCTGCCAGCCCGCCGGATCGACTACTGGTTGCAGCAATATAGCCTTCTTCCGGACGGGCCGTTCCACTCGAGTTGTTTCCTCCAGCATATCAATGCCTCCTCAATTAGCCCTATTTCCCAATCGCACCTAGCCCAGCTTAGCCATCTCCGGCCACCGGATGCCCGCTAATAAGTAGCCTCAGTCTAACGCTAACTCGTTCCCAAAGTATACTTCGGGGGAATCAGCCAGCAAGCCTACCAGCATCGCTAACCGCTGCCGAACTTCTCGAATTACCTCCGTCTCCAACCACGGGTTGCGCTTCTGCTCGCCGGCCGAACGGCATTAGCAAATATTCTGGCTGGCACTCGGCGAGCTACTCCCGCTTGGCAATGCTGAATTTATAGTTAAACGTCTCGTCGTTGAGCTTCAAGAAATCTTGAAGAAAGCCCCTAAGGCACCCCGCTCTCGTAAATCTTGTTGCTAGGGCCCTGACCTATAGTCAGCACCCACGCAGTCGTTTTCGCCCGCACAATGGGGCTTAGCACGAGAAGAGAATTCGTCCCGCACAGGTTATAAGCGCTAACCTCAAGACCACATCTTGCAGGTTTTCTAGTCAAGCCCGACGACCTCCAAAGGGCTCATGGACGATATGGCCACTCACAGCGGACATATTAATTCGCTTACAACTATAGCCCTTGCCTTTTTCGCCTTGTCCGCCACATTCGCTACGATGCTTTTTTTATAGACCGGGGTTCCACATGAGCCAACGCCTGCTGATTTTTGACTGTGATGGTGTCTTGGTCGACAGCGAGCTAATCGGCAACCGCATGCTCGCCGATGCCTTGTGCGCAAACGGCTACAACATTAAACCAGCCGAATGCCGTCAGCGGTTTCTCGGCATGTCCCTCCCGCAAGTATTCCGCGAGGTATCAGCAGAACTTGGCCGTGATCTTCCAGCTGACACCGAGAACCATATTCTGGATCGTTACGAAGACGTCTTTGGTCGTAAACTAAAGCCAATTCCCGGAGTCCACGAGATGCTCGACGCGCTCGACGGGCCGCGCGCCGTCGCCTCGTCGGGCTCGATGACTAAGATGAAAGTAACCCTACCTGTTACTCGCCTCTGGAACCGGTTCGCCCCGCATATCTATAGCGCCCGGCTGGTCGGCCGTGGCAAGCCGGCGCCCGACATCTTCCTGCATGTCGCCGAGAAAATGGCCGCCGATCCCACCGATTGCATCGTTATCGAGGACAGTGTTCACGGCGTCGCTGCCGCCATCACCGCCGGCATGGGCATTATTGGATTTACCGGAGGCTCCCACTGTGGGCCGGGTCACGGCACTGAGCTGTTGCAGGCCGGGGCGGAGGCCGTCTTTAATGATATGCGACTCCTTCCCGAATTACTGGCTAGCTATTCGCCAACCCGCGAAATTCCGCGCAGTGGGTAGTCTTCGAAGGGTTAATAACGCCCGCTTTTAGCGACGAGGTGGCTGAGTAATACGATGAAAGAATGAATAGCTATCGGCCTCATTGCAGAGGCTCCCGAAGGTAGGCCTTCACTCGTCAACCATTTTACCCCTGGAACGCCGCGCCAAAGATTTGGGCAATGCACTTATCGAAAGTGCATGAAATAGTTGCGGCCTCACACGAACAGGGTAAGAACTCCAGTGTAGCCATAGATCCGGTCCCGCGAAATTTCGCCGTTACCGAAAAACCCGACCAGGGGAACCTCACCCAATATTTCCCGCACCAATTCTAACTCGCGGCCTGGCTTGCCAAACATGTTCTCTCCGCGCCCAACGCACGAGAAATATAGCGCCCCTTTCGGCGGCTCGTCGAGGCGCGCCGCTGTGCGTTTCAGCATGGCGATCAGATCCTCTTCGGCGCTCGCCGGATCACGGCGCACGAACATGACGCGATCCCCTGGATTGACAGTATCGCCGATTGCCAACCAGCCCCGGTCAGGGTCGATGGCAACCAAGTTTCGCACCGTATAATCGCCGGTATCGCTGCCAGGAATAGGCAACGCAGCATGGACATATCCACCAAGCCGGCTGAGATCACGGGCCAGAAGTTCTCCGATGTCAGTCTTAAAGACGTCTAGCGCCGGCTCTCCGTCGAGGGAGATCAGAACATTCTCATTTCCCTCAGTCACGACGTGGGCTGGCCCGAGCGGGGTGCAGCCCTGAGACAGGCCAGTAGAAACCGTAACGGACGACGCGAAAAGAATACCAGATATGCCATTTTCGGCCACTCGCCCGGCAACGTGCGGCGAGGAATTGCGCGACGCCGCCACCCCGCCAACCAAAAAAAATGCCGCGCTCGCCGACAGGCCATGGATAAGCCCAGGTAGATCACCGCAGGATGGATTTGCATGGACAACCCCAAAACCCGGCTGATTGCGTGCCATCCACCCCCGTGTCTCACCACTTATCTGCGCGACATCGCCATCGATGGCTGGAAGAATGCGAAAAGAATCTTCAGGAAGCCCTCCAACCATCAAAGCCAACGCTGAGCAATCGAACATCTCCTTGCCATCAGCGCAAATACCCAGTCCAACCGTTCCCACCCAATTGATGATGCCGGTACGCTGACCAAGATATGTGACAAGGCTTTGAAGGTCGCCAGCCAAATGATCCGTGACGTAAATGAAACCAATGTTGGCGTCGGCCGAAAGCTCGCCAAGGGACGCAATGCACCCTTTGGCGGCCACCATCCAATCTTCTGATTGGGCGTGCGCGGCGCGGAACCAAGTCATCCACCAAGCCTGTGGCGCGAATGGCCAGAGGTCAACACAGCATTCACCTCCGTATTAATATTTTGCCGGATTTAGACCAATCCGCACAATTAATGGGCTTTTAAAGCGTGTCAGCACCAAGCATGCGCGTCACATAAGGCATTATTCGTTTGACGATGATATTTACGCCCGCCGCATTGGGGTGAATGCCGTCGCCTTGATTGAGATCCGGGTCCGCCGCCACCCCATCGAGAAAAAACGGGTAGAGGATGACATCGTGCTTCTCCGCCAGATGGGGGAATATATTTTTGAATTCAGTGCCGTACTCGCGCCCCAGGTTCGGCGGCGCCTGCATGCCAGTCAGCAGCACACCAACATCAGCCGCCTTGAGCCGGACGATGATTGCATCAAGATTAGTGAAGGTCGACTGCGGATTAAGGCCCCGCAGACCATCGTTGGCGCCTAGCTCGACGATGGCGAACGATGGTTTATCTGCCAGGGCCCAGTTAAGGCGCGACAGGCCCCCTGCCGATGTATCGCCCGATACCCCCGCATTGATGATCCGCACATCATAGCCAGCAATTTTTAAAGCCCCTTCCAGACGGGTTGGGAATGAGTCCTTGTGATCAACCCCATAGCCCGCCGTCAGGCTGTCGCCGAATGCGAGTATTGTTGCCTGCTGTGCCGCGGCATTATGACAGCCACCAGCCACCAACACCAAGGCTAGAATTAAGGATAACAACCATGCGTTGACAATATAGTGGCCACCCCCATATCGAAGAGCCAGGATCAGAGCACGTGCGCAGCGCATTCAGGGAGTCCCATGTCCAAAGTAAGAACAACGAGCGGCAAAACCATCCGCCTCGGAGAGGTTCATCTTACGCTGACCAGCGCGGCCGGCGAGGTCAATATCCTTAATGGCATCGATTTAACCATCACCGCCGGCGAAACCGTCGGTGTTATCGGGCCATCGGGTTCGGGGAAGACGAGCCTTCTTCTAGTCATGGCAGGGCTCGAACGGGCAACATCAGGTATCGTCGAAGCAGCCGGCGTCAATCTGGTCGGCCTGGGCGAGGACGCCCTCGCCCTGTTCCGCCGCGAACATGTCGGCATCGTTTTTCAAGACTTTCATTTAGTGCCAACCATGACAGCGTTAGAAAACGTTGCCCTGCCACTCGAATTCGCCGGCCACATCGATGCCTTCGACCGTGCCCGCGAGCAACTCGGCCTGGTTGGCCTAACCCACCGGCTGTCCCATTATCCCGGCCAGCTTTCCGGCGGCGAGCAGCAGCGCGTCGCCCTGGCCCGCGCCTTCGTCGCGGAGCCGGCCATCTTGCTAGCCGACGAACCTACCGGAAATCTCGATCAGGCTACCGGCGAGTCGGTGATGGATGCACTGTTCGACATGCATCGCCGCATCGGGACTACACTGATCCTAGTCACCCACGAAAAGCGCGTCGCTGACCGCTGCGAACGGCTTCTTAGCCTTGCCGACGGACTGATCGCCGGCGACGAAACCCGGGTTCAACAGGTCTTGGCCGGAGCCATCGCGTGACCACCGGCCTTTCCCTCGCGGTGCGTCTAGCCCTCCGCGAGCTGCGCGGGGGCACTCGGGGTTTACGAATATTAATTATCTGCCTGGCCATCGGCGTCGCGGCCATCGCCGGCGTTGGTACCATTTCATCGTCGATCACCGCGGGCATCGCCGCCGATGGCCGCGCTCTACTCGGCGGTGATGTCGAGCTACGCCTCAACAACCGCGTGGCTAGCGGTGCCGAACTGGCCTATTTACGTGACAATGTCTTGCGTCTGTCGCAAATGACAGAAATGCGGGCCATGGTGCGGCCCGCCACTGCGCGAGATCTTCGTTCGCTGGTTGAGATGAAGGCAGTTGACCCCCTATACCCGATGGTCGGATCTCTAGGCCTTGAACCAATTGGCGATCTCAGCGATTTTCTTGCAAAACGCGACGGCATCTGGGGTGCAGTTGCCGCCCCCGCCTTAATCCGGAAGCTCCGCCTAACGATCGGCGACCGGGTCCAACTCGGCGATACCATCTTTGAGTTGCGCGCCGCCCTGACCTTTGAGCCGGACGAAGTAGTTAGCATCTTCGCCCTCGGTCCGCGCATGATGATCGCCGATAGCGCCCTCCCGGACACCAACCTCGTGCAGCCCGGCAGCCAGTTTCATTACCACTATCGGGTCATCCTGCCCACGGTCGATGCTATCGAAAGTTGGAAGGCTAAAATTGGAGAGGCCTTGCCGCACGCCGGCTGGCGGATACGCGGTCACGATGAAGCCGCCCCCGGTGTGCGCCGCTTCATCGAAAACATGTCTCTATTTCTAACCTTTGCCGGATTGACCGCCCTGCTCGTTGGCGGCATTGGCGTAGCCAATGCAGTCAGCGCCTATATCGACGGTAAGACGGCAACCATTGCCACGTTGAAATGCCTTGGTGCACCGGCCCGGCTAGTCTTCCAGATTTATCTTTTCCAGGTGATAGGTCTCGCCCTATTCAGCATTTGTATCGGCCTGACAGTTGGCGCGGTGGCGCCGATACTGGCTATCTTAGCTCTTACCGACATGTTGCCAGTAGTACCGCGCGTCGGCATCTATCCGCTATCGCTTTTTCTTGGCGCAGCCTTTGGCCTCCTGACAGCACTAACTTTCAGCCTGTGGCCTCTAGCCAGGACAACCGAGGTGCCGGCCGCCCGCCTCTATCGCGATATCGTAACCGCCAATTTGGCACGGCGGCGGATCATTGCCATCACCGCTGTTGCTCTATGCGCCACCGCATTGGCCGCGTTGACGATACTCACCTCCGAGGACAAAGGCTTCGCCAGCTGGTTTGTCGGCGGTTCGGCCCTTGTACTGGTCATTCTCCGCGGCGCTGGCGCCGCTACTGTCTATCTAGCGCGGCACGTGAAATTACCACGCCGCCCGGAACTACGCCTAGCCGTTGCCAATCTCTACAGGCCGGGATCATCGACCGTCAGCATCATCATCTCCCTTGGCCTTGGTCTAACCGTGCTAGTCGCCGTTTCCCTGATCCAGGGCAATCTAAGCCGCCAAGTCAGCGAACGCTTACCGGAACATGCACCAGCCTTCTTCTTCATCGATATTCAGCCCGATCAAGTAGCAGATTTCGACTCCGCTGTCTTGGCCGTACCAGGCGTTGGCAAGATGCGCCGGGTGCCAACCCTGCGCGGCCGCATCGTCGCCATCAAGCATATCCCTGTCGACAAGGCGGTTATAGAATCCAGTGTGCGCTGGGCAGTTCGCGGCGACCGAGTATTGACCTACGCAGGGTCCGAACCAGAAGAATCTCACATGGTCAGTGGCGCCTGGTGGCCAGCGGACTATAGCGGCCCTCCGCTAATCTCACTGGACGCCAATATAGCCAAAGGATTTGGCGTCGGTATCGGTAACGCCCTGACGATCAATGTTCTTGGACGCGACATCGAGGTAACCGTGGCAAACCTGCGCGAAATTGATTGGCGCAGCTTGCGCTTTGATTTCACCATCATCTTCTCACCCGGCATCCTGGAGGCCGCGCCCCATACTCATATTGCTGCGGTAGAATCGCCGCCGGGAGCCGAAGACGCAGTCGAACGGGCCGGTACCGAAACCTACTCCAACATCACCGCCGTCCGCGTGCGCGAAGCGCTGGAGGCCGCCGCCCGCATCCTCGAAACGACTAGCATCGCCGTGCGCTCCACCGCCGGCATCAGCATTCTGTCCGGCATCCTGGTCCTTGGTGGCGCCGTTGCTGCAGGACAGCGCCGTCGCATTTATGACGCCGTTATATTCAAAGTACTGGGCGCTACACGGCGCACCATGTGGTTGGCCTTCCTTGCCGAATATGGCATCCTAGGGCTGCTTACCGGGTTGATCTCCGCCGGCGTCGGCACGTTGACCGCCTGGGCGGTAATCGTTTTTCTCATGGGCGCCGAGTGGGTTTTTCTGCCGACCATTGTGGCAAAGACCGTGGTGACCTGTATCGTCGTCACCATTGTTGTCGGCTTCGCCGGCACCTGGCGGGCGCTCACCCGAAAATCTGCACCGCATTTACGTAATCAGTAGGAAATTTTGGATTATTAAGACCGCCAAAAAAAAGTCCAAAGCCCAGGTATCGCAACCTGACACTATTGAAATTTAACCGCTTTATGCCATATTAACGGCAGATGTGCGAGCCTAAGTCGGCAGTGATAAGCCCCCTGGGTGCACAGCTTGAAATTTGAGATGGAGAGGACAACATCAATGGCCATCGGACCAGACAATAGGTTTTCCCTGCGCACCGCGCGGATGACTTCGGCGCAAGCAGATGCAGCCGATATCGACGTCGGCCTGCGCGCCTATATGCTGCAAGTTTATAACTACATGGCGTCGGGCCTCGCCCTGACCGGCATCGTCGCCTATTTGATGACCCAGTCAGAAACCGCCATGCTGGTCATATTCGGTAGCCCGCTGATGTGGGTCGCCATGCTGGCTCCGCTCGGTATGGTGCTCTTTCTCAGCTCCCGCATCCATCACATTCAGGCAAGAACTGCGCAGACCCTATTTTGGGTCTACGCTGGCCTCATGGGCGTATCGATGGCCACCATTTTTCTCGCCTACACGGGCACCAGCATCGCCCGGGTGTTCTTCATCACTGCCGGCACCTTCGCAGCGATGAGCCTTTACGGATATACCACCAAGCGAGATCTATCGAAGTTTAGCGGCTTCCTGATGATGGGCCTGATCGGCATCATCATCGCCAGCGTCGTCAATATGTTTATGCAAAGCTCTGCACTACAGTTCGGCATTTCAGTTATTGGCGTACTGGTCTTCGTCGGGCTGACGGCCTACGACACCCAAGCCATCCGAAATATGTACAACGAGCTTGACGATAGCGAGACTCACGGTAAAAAAGCCATCATGGGCGCCCTTCGCCTATATCTAGATTTTATTAACCTGTTCGTTATGCTGCTGCACATCTTCGGCGAACGACGTTAGTCAGCGCGTAACGCCGCAAACAGTCTAAAGGTCGCCCGGGTCAACCCGCGCGGCCTTTTCTTTTGTTGCGATAGTCCTCAGGCCAACCGGTCGCCCGGATCCCGACCGGCGAAAAAGGCATCAAGGTTATCGAGCGCCCGAAATCCCATAGCATTTCGTGTCTCCAACGTCGCCGAACCCAGATGCGGGGCAAGGCAGGTGTTGATCAACGTCCGGTATTCCGGGTTAAGCGCCGGTTCTCCATCGTACACGTCGAGACCCGCTGCCCCCACCTTTCCCGACTTCAGGGCGGCGATCAGCGCCGTATCATCGACGATACTACCACGCGCCGTGTTTACCACTACTGCCCCATCGGGTAACAGGGCGATGCGACGCGCGTTCAAAAGCCTACTGGTCTCCGGCGTCACAGGACAATGCAGGGACAGAAAGTCGCTGATGCCGAGCAGGCTGTCCACATCCGCGTGGTAAACGGCGCCGGCCTCCTCCGCTACCGCCAAGCGTGTGCGGTTGTGATAGTGAATTTTCAAATCGAAGCCGCGCGCCCGGCGCGCCACCGCCTGGCCAATGCGGCCCATACCGACAATCCCCAGCCGCTTGCCAGTAATGTGCGTGCCCAGCATGTGGGTCGGTGTCCAGCCAACCCAGCGCCCAGCCCGCACCATAGCGTCGGCCTCAGCAGCACGCCGCGCTGCGCCCAGCATCAAGGTCATCGCCTGATCCGCGGTCGAATCCGTTACCACGTCCGGCGTGTTAGAAACGACGATGCCGCGCGCCGTCGCCGCCACCAAATCAATATGCTCATAGCCGACCGAATACGTCGCAACGATACCTACGGTATCAGCCAACTCGGCAATCACTGCTGCCGTGAGCTGTTCCGAACTGCTGATCAGCAAGCCATCCATACCCTGGCTAGCGGCAACCAGTGCATTACCGGCAAAAACAGTATCGTCATAATTGATGGTGGTGACGTAGTCGTCATCTGCACGGTCCAACACGGCGCTGGGCAGGGCGCGTGTGATCAAAATTTGCGGCTTTCCTTGGGTCATTCTGATTTTCTCTCAACGCTTCTAGATAATCCGCGGACGGAACTAGCGCATCATTGAGAAACACGCAATAGGAAGCGGGACGCCGCCAGCTTGATTGCTTATAATACCAGCACCATTCCTTCATATGTAAGGACGCTACCGCCCCCGACAACAACACCACAAACCATGGGGAGAAAAAAACCGTGGACTATACAACATTGGGAAGAACCGGCCTAAAGGCTAGCGTCGCCGGCCTCGGTTGCGGCGGCAATGCCCGCCTTGGCCTGCAAAGCGGCAAATCGGAGGCCGAAGCCGTTGCCCTCATTCAGCGCGCCCTCGATCTCGGCGTTAATGTCCTCGACGGCGCTGCCGCCTACAAAACGGAACACGTCGTCGGGCGGGCCGTAAAGGGCCGCAACCGCGACAAATTGATCCTCACCACCAAGGCCAGCCCCCGAGCCGACGGCAAATTGCGCCCTGCACAGGAACTTGTCGATAGTCTCGACAATACTCTTCGAACCATGGGGCAGGACTACGTCGATGTCTTCTTCTTCCATGGAGTGCCGCCAGACCTGTACCCCAAGGTCCGCGATGAATTGGCGCCGGTCCTCATGCGCGAACGCGAGAAAGGTAAGTTCCGTTTCATCGGCGTCACCGAGACGCCGCCCAACGACCCGATTCAGGCGATGTCCTCCCAGGCCGCTCAGGATGGCATTTGGGACATCATCATGATGGGCTTCCACATGCTCAATCAAAAGCCACGTGAGCGCCTCCTACCGCATGTTATTAAGAACAACCTTGGCACCTTGGTAATGTTCGTTGTGCGCAACATCTTTAGCGCACCCGGCCGCCTGCAGTTGGAAATTAAGCGCAAGGTTGACGACGGCACCCTGCCCGACTGGCTAGCTAAGGAGAAAGACCCTCTCAGCTTCCTCATCCACGAAAGCGGTGCGCAAACCCTGATCGATGCCGCTTATCGCTATGCTCGCCACGAGCCCGGCTGCAATGTCATCCTTTTCGGCACGTCGAATATCGACCACGTCCAACAAAACATTGAGTCCATTCTGAGGCCACCATTACCCGAAGCCGACCGCCAGCGCCTCAACGAGCTGTTCGGCAAGGCCGAGGGCATGGGGCTAGACGTGCCCGACCGCAACCAGTCGATCGGCTAAGGGCACTACCTAGCCACTTTGGGTAGTAAATAAAGCCGCGTGCGCGCCCTGTTTTCAATAAATCCTGTCTAAAAGGTGTGTTTAAAAATTAATGAATTGAAAGGGATTGGGCTAAAATCGTTAAGTGTCGGACATAGAAAAATCCTACTGAATTCGATGGGGTTGCAATGTGGTTTGAGCCTCTATATCGACAGGGAATCAAAACTCAAATTTAAGTCACCTTTGTATGGAGAACTTTTATGGCCAAGGCCGAAGCAAGACATATTTTAGTTGATACTGAGGAACTTTGTGGAGAGCTCAAAACAAAAATTGAAGGCGGCGCTGGGTTTGCTGAGATCGCAAAGGAACACTCATCCTGTCCGTCAGGTGCCAGTGGTGGCAATCTCGGGTCGTTTGGTCCCGGTCAGATGGTCCCAGAATTTGACCAGGTCGTGTTCAGCGCCCCCATAAACGAAGTCCAGGGTCCGGTAAAAACCCAATTCGGTTATCACCTTCTTGAGGTTACCAGCCGCACGGACTAAGCCGGAAACTTTAGGTTTCCTTGAGGACGCCGGGTCACCAAAGAAACAAAAAAACCTTTAGAACTAAATATGATGCCTTTGTGGGGGAGGTAGTGGTGCCGCCTGGGTGACTCGAACACCCGACCCCCGCATTCATCACAACTACAACTTTCGTTGCCACCCATCTGGGTGTTTGTGCGCTGGACTTTCTCTTAATCATACCAACCGAAGTCGGGTTAGATTCCCACCGTCAAGTCTCTACACCTTCACCTTACGGCGCTTGGCTCGGGATTGCCATTTTACAGGTTTCCCCGAGTTTGATGGGTTTTCACCCAAAGGTTTCCCCTTGAGGACGCAAATTTAATCTACGAATGCGATGCTCTACCAACTGAGCTAAGGCGGCACTAAACTCTTTCTAGACTTACTATCGTTAACGATCAATCCCAACAATTCTGATCGGAACTAAATCACGCGAACAGTATACACATTTTATTCATATGCTATCTTACTCATCATTAACACATTGTTTCTAAACAAAGTTACTCTCGACCCCGGACTAGAAAATGCAAAGATCTGCCAATTAAGCTTAAGGCAGACCCAATAGACTGCACATTATCCGAAGGTTAATTTTCTACTTATTTTACCGACCCCACATCATTAATGGATTCGCCCAGCGGCAGCCAATCGTGTTGGTGGCGTTATCAACCAATGCACTTTAAATTACCATCCATGGTCACCATGGCACCCCTTCCCAATATATCGGCTCTACTGGCAGCCGCCGCCCTGCCGTGCGATGAGAATAAAGCATCGGCGCCATGGCGACGCGATGGTGATCAGGCCCTGTGGTTTTCCCGTTCGGCCTTTGCCCTTGCAGCCCTAGTTCTTGATCTCCAGGCAGGCCGGGGCCGCAACAGTGGCGCACCTGTTGTGTGGCTGCCGGACTATTTCTGCAACCAATCGACCGAACCAGCACGCAGGGCCGGTGCGCGTATCGTTCACTATCCCATAGGCGAAGACCTGGAACCCAATTGGCCCTCCTGCCTCAACCTGATAAACGATGCCAAACCGGACCTATTTGTGCTCGTGCATTACTTTGGTAGGCCGGCCAATGGCCAAGCCGCTCGGGAATTCTGCAATGAGACCGGCGCCACCCTGATCGAAGATGCTGCCCACGCTCTTTGCCCCGAAGGCAGCGTTGGCAGCCACGGTGACGCCACCTTCTATAGTCCACACAAATGGCTAGCGATTCCCAACGGCGCGGCGCTAATCGTCCGCGACCCGACCTTAGCCATTGGCATTGCCGGCGCCGCGCAGGCATTGGGGAATGCAGCTCCATCGCCTATGTCCTGGCTGATCCGCCGCCTGATTCAGCGCGCCATGCCCGCATCCCTACATGCCAAGGCTATCCGCAAACGCACCCCGCCGTTCAAAAATGACCCCATGTTTACCACCTTACGACAAACCCCCTCAGCCAGCCGGCTCGGCATGGCCATGCTAGCCCGCGCCGCCACCGATATAGAACGCGAGGCGACTGCCCGGCGCCGCAATGCCATGCAGTGGGAAACCGACTTTGGCGAGAACGGCAAGGCATTCCTTCCCGTCGGCGATTGGACGCCCTATCGATTCGTACTCGATGCCGGCACGGTGGAAACCGCTGAAACTACTTATCATCACCTTGCCGCCAAGGGCTGTCCCGTGGAAACCTGGCCGGACTTGGCGCCTGAAGTTATCGCCAATCCGCAGCGCCATGCTATCGCCATCGGGCTGAGACAGCGGTTGGTGTTCCTGCCAGTGCACAATGGGGTTGAATTCATGGATATCCGCAGCTGGACGTCATGAGGGCGGGCGGCCAGTCATGACGGCGCTGTTCAAGCGCCAACGTTTTGCAATGTAGCGGAGATCGAGGCCACCCTCGAGCACCAGCCGTTGATAAGCCATTGGTGCGTCGAGATCGATGTGGTCAGCCAGCAGGCCAAGCGGCAGCGTTCCCATGCGATTAGCCCCACGCACGCCGCTGCGGCAAAACGGGTAACGCTGAGCTATAACCGACATTGCATGCTTGTCGATGCTACCAATATCGCCGAAGGGATAGGCAAACCAGCCGACCGGTACATCGAGCCGGCCTTCGAGCTTAACGCCAGAATCAAAGATCTCGGTGCGCAAATCATCACCGCTGAGGGTCGTCAATCGTCTGTGAGTCATGGAATGGGCGCCAATGACATGACCGGCGGCGGATAAAGCCGCCACCTCGTCCCACGTCATAAGCCGCAGCTCGGCATCCATATCTGCCGCCGATACCCGACCGTCAAAAATATTCTCGGCAATAGCCTCGCGCTGCGCCGCCGGTTCCAGCTCAATCAGGCCAGGACAGACAAAAAACAGCGCACGAATACCTGCCGGCTCTAAAATCTCATGTGCCACCCGGACGTTCGAGGCGAACCCGTCGTCAAAGGAAAACAGTACCGGGGGCCGCCCCAGCTTACCGGCTGGCGGAGTGAAGGGCTGACCATACATCCAGGCTGCAGCATCGTCCGGGGACAGAACACCGTGTTCGTGGGCAACGTAATCAACAAGCCCCGCCAGCGCCTCCATCTGGTGATCCGGAACATCGTGCAGCATCAAAATGCGAAACCCGCTGGCGTGGCGAATACGCCGCATCAGACGATGTAAAGATAGCCACAGGCCAGCATGGCGATAGCGATCCATAGTTTCTTACCCCGTCGTCAATGCCGCACGAGCTCGTCCTACGCGCCAGCGCACGAGACGTCCTACCGGTCCCAATATAAGGCCACGCGGCAGAACCTCGACCTCGTTCATCATCCTATACGGCGTGCCACCGAGCCCTTCCTTGAAACGCCGGATACCCTCGGGTGTCAAGTCTGGATCGAGACCGCCAAGATCGAACCTCCGGCAGCCGAGTTCGTGCATCGCTGCGACCGCGCGCCACAAAAGAAGCTGCCCGGCACCCACATTCCGCCCTATTTTTCCGACCACCCCAACTAGATACTCCGCCGTATCCCCGACACGGGCGATCAACGCCCAACCGATGCACTCACCCCCTTGAGTCGCCTCCAACAGCACCAAACCATCCTCGCGGCTTGAATGTGCCGCTATAGACCGCAAAAGATCAGGGGTCACGGTCGTGTCAATAGCCCGTTCCGTCAGGAAATCAGCATAGTCCGAAAGAAAGTTATCAAAGCGCAAATTTTCCCCGCCTCCCGCTACGGCGGTAACCGCAACCGTCACCCCGGACCGTTCCGCCTTGTTGGCGGCATTGCGCCACTTTTGCGCAAGCCCGGCGCGGAGTTCATTCAGCGGCTGGGTCAGGTTAACGAACGCTGATGCCCACCCGGCGAGCGGCGTAATGTGGACGGGACCCGCCACAGCCACCCTTATCGCATACAAAATTCCATCCGGTGCAGGCGGCGCCATCCGCAAGTAATAGCCATGTCGCCCAACATAATGCTTAGCCAGTGCCGCCATCGCGTCGCTCAGCCGGTCGCGATCGTCACCTCCACGATCTGGTCGCCACAGGGGGCCTCGACTAACCCATGCGAGCCCCCCCGGCAGCCCCCCCGGCAGGTCACGAATCAAGACTTGTGCCGCGCCGACCGTGGCGCTGTCATTCTCTAGAATGCCACGTTCAACACGCCACAAACCCGTGGCGACCTTAGCGGCGCCATAGCTCCAGGCCTGTGGCAGGGATTGATCGGCGAGATCAGCCAGGACGGCGTGCCAGCCAACCGCATCAAACGCCTTAACGGAGAACCTAATCATGGCCGCGATCATGGCCGCGATGACGCAAAAGGCAAGGGCAGCCCCACCGACCGCTACGACGACCGTATCGAATGTGTCTCCACGACATTGGCGTCCTCATCAATATCCTCAGGGGCTGCCAGCG
>CAUZNJ010000009.1:0-17268 GCA_963580965.1 Alphaproteobacteria bacterium
TTAGGAGATGAGGAATTGCATTACTAGAGAGAATCAACCCCGATCACAGCCGCAACCGTCGGTCGTTAATAAAAAGCACACTTAAGCGTTACCCTGTGCCGTGACGTTCTTGCGCCGCTCCTCAACCAGGGCGAGGAGTTTGACCATGTTTCGGTCTTCAATGCCCAGTTGACGCATACGGCCAACCGTATTCACCAGGTAATCCACGCACCCACCCAGCCGGCCACTCGCCGTCGCAATACATTCGACAACCCGGTCTTCGGGTTGAACACCCGCATAGGAATCATGGCTGTGGTTGATGGTAAACGTAATAGCACGCACTACGCCTTGGCTAGTATGGACACGAACCCAACGCGGCAAGTAGGCACCCCGCACCATTTCACGGCGCCAAAGAATATCTGTCTCCGATTCCACCGCGTCGGGGTGGATACGAAGTACCATTCCTCGACAACACCCACCCCAGTCCAGCCCCAACATCAGGCCAGGATTTTCAGGACTTCCACGGCCGAGGGTCGACCACAGACAGAATCGGCGATGGAATCCAAAAACCTTACCAATTCGAGATTCATCGAAATGGAATGCAGGATTCCACATCAACGAGCCATAGCCAAAAACCCAGACATCCGCTCCGGCCCCTAGCTGGTTGAGCAAATCGCGCCGAGACTTGTGAAGCTGTTCTTCCGTCAGCGGATTCCCGCCACGCGCCTGATGCGCCGCCATGCGTTGCACATAGCCGTCACGGATACTTTCGCGGGTCAGGACCTGCTTAGGGCCGGGGCCTTCGTTGATCTTAATTCTCCCCAGCACATGATTGGGTCGTCGAATAGATTACCCAGCGTTGAACCTTAGCTGCCAGGAACCCGCCGATCAACTCGCTCCCGGAAGGCCATCTCTGGATTTGCTGGAATGATCGCTTCCCCCAACTGTGCGGATAAATAGAGACACAGCGAGGGAGATCCGGTCATCCTGGACCTCTCGCCCATTCCGACCCCACCGAGGGGGTAGGCCAGGCAATGATCTATTCTAGCGGCGCTGCCGCGAACGACGTTGCGACACGTTTAGCCGACGCATCTCCATAGAGGGTTGTACGAGGGCGCGGTATTCTGCCAATCGCCTGGATCAGCGTTTGCATACGTTGAGGAGGCATTTCCTGTCCATGGGTAGCCCCGGCGGCTCGTGTGATGGATTCATTCATCAGCGTCCCCCCCAAATCATTAGCCCCGGCATTCAGGCAAGCCTGCGCCCCCGCCACGCCCATCTTCACCCAGGAGGTTTGAATATTGGTAATCAACGGGTGTAACACCAGCCGCGCCACGGCGTGCATCAGAACGCTTTCGCGATAGGTCGGTCCCGATCGAGTGCGGCCCTTTCGATACAGCGGCGCTTCTTGCGCGACGAAAGGCAAGGGCACAAATTCCATAAACCCTCCAGTCTCCGTTTGCAGGTCTCGAATGTGGTGCAAATGGCGTACCCAGTTGGCTGGTCCATCCACGTGGCCAAACATGATGGTTGCCGTCGTGCGCAAGCCCAAGCCATGGGCCGTGCGCATGACATCGAGCCATTCCTCAACGCTCACCTTATCTGGGCAAATGATAGCCCGTACCGGCGCATCCAGAATTTCCGCTGCAGTTCCCGGCAGGCTGGCAAGTCCAGCCATCTTGAGTTCCGCTAAAAACGTTCCGACGCCAAGACCAAGGGTCATGGCCCCCTGATAAATTTCCAACGGTGAAAAGGCATGAATATGGAGGCCCGGAGCAGCCAACCGCACCGCCCGCAGAATGTCTAAATAGGTTTGTCCCGTATATGCGGGATGGATGCCGCCCTGCAGGCAGATTTCCGTCGCACCCCGCGCCCACGCCTCGGCGGCACGTCGACTGATCTCGACCGTATCCAGAAGGTAGGGCTTGCCGCGCAGATTCTCATCTGTGCGCCCCTTGGAGAAGGCACAAAATCCACAATGGTATGCACATATATTAGTGTAGTTGACGTTGCGCGTAACAACATAACTGACATCCGCCCCCGAAACTTCCCGCCGCAAGGCATCGGCTGCAGCGATCACAGCAGCCTCATCCCCGCCACGCGCGTTAAACAGATGCACCATATCTACTTCCGACAGGGCCATTCCGTCACGAGCATGCCTGAGAATCCGCCTTGTTTCATCCCGCGGAGGAATAGCTGGGAGCTCTGGATAAACAGGAATCTCGCCCGAAATACCAGGTAACCATTCATCGGCGCGCGGCAGACCAGTCGCATCGACCAACCGGCGTATCCGTGTAACGAGGCCCGCATCCAACCAACGCTCAGCATGCCTGGCAAACGCAGGCCCGATGGCCAAACGTTCCGTCAGTAGGCGGCTGCCAGCCGCCGTTTCTTTAGCCAACTGATCAAGATGCGGCCAGGGTGCTTCCGGATTTATATAATCTGGAGTAACCGGTGAAATGCCCCCCCAGTCATCCACTCCTGCGGCAATAAGAGAACTCAGTGCGCCGGGACGTAGATTAGGGGGTGCCTGCACGCTCACATCAGGCGGCAGGATCAATCTAGCTACCGCAATTGTCCAAAGGTGTTCTTCGAGCGCCGGCTCAGGTGCGTTCGCCATGCGCGTGTCCCGCTTGGCGCGGAAATTTTGAATGATTACTTCCTGAATATGACCATGTTCTTCATGCAGGGCGCGAATGGCTAAGAGGTCGGTAATGCGGTCCGCCCGCGTCTCGCCAATGCCGATTAACAAACCGGTGGTCATCGGCACGGCCGCCATCCCCGCCAGTCTAAGGGTCTCTATCCGTGCCGTCGGGTCCTTATCTGGCGACCCAAAATGTGGCCCACCCTTTTCCAACAACCGAATTGACCCGCTTTCCAGCATCAGGCCCATGGAAACGGCAACTGGCCGCAGCGCCACGAAGTCAGCCGACGACATTATGCCAGAATTGAGGTGCGGCAGCAGCGACGTCTCACGCAGTACCAGCGAAGCGGCCTCGGCTAGATAGGACAGTGTCGTTACGTGCCCAAAGGCCCTAAGCCCGTCGCGAGCCGCGGCATAGCGCAGCTCCGGCTTATCACCCAATGTGAATAATGCCTCGCGGCATCCCGCCGCCTCTCCCGCCCGGGCGACGGCAAGAATTTCATCAGGTGACAGGTACGCAGAAACGCCACGCTTCGGTGGCGCGGCAAATGTGCAGTAGTGACAAACGTCCCTGCACAATCGGGTTAGAGGGATAAACACCTTGCGGGAATAGGTTTGAACGGGCCCGAATACAGCATCTCGACGGGCTGATGACGCAACGCATAATGCCTTTAGGTCGGGCGTCTCCGCTAGCCTACCGGCGTCGTTGCCTTCGATACGCCCCCCGCTGGCGGCAAGTCTTAGAATATTCGTAAATGCCTTCATGAGTTTCCGCTACTGACACAATTGTTGGCGAAGGATGCACATTCTGCCATGGACGTCTGCCCCCGTTGTGGGCCACCATCTCTACAGGAAAATAACCGGCGCTGTCATCGGCCGAACAGATGTGAAAGTTGACCAGCTGCGAACGGGAGAGAAAAAATGTCGCACCTAAAAGATAAAGTCGCCGTTATTACGGGCGGCAGCACAGGCATTGGCCGTGGTATCGCCGAAGCTTACCTCGCTCTTGGCGCCAAAATCATGATTTGCGCACGCGGCGAAGAGCGTCTGATGAAAACGGCCAGCGAAATTGGCACGTCCAGCACCGTCGAGGCCATGACCTGCGACGTCAAAGACGAGGTTCGGGTCGCAGCCCTATTTAAACGCACGATTGAGGCCTTCGGTTGCGTCGATATCCTGATCAACAATGCCGGCGGCAATACCCGCGAGTTAATTATCGACATGCCGTTGGAAAACTGGAAAAAAGTCATCGACGATAATCTAACCGGCCCCTTTCTCTGCGGTCGCGAGGCCATGCGCGTCATGAAAGACCAGGGATCGGGGCGCATTATCAACATAGGAAGCATCGCCGCCAAGCGTCCACGCTCCAACTCCGCCGCTTACGTCAGCTCGAAATTCGGCCTATGGGGCCTGACCCAGGCTATGGCGCTCGAAGGCCGGCCCCATAATATTGCCGTCGGCATGCTCAATAACGGCAATTGTCGCACCGATCGCTGGAAAAACCGCCCCGATCAGGCGGCCCAAGAAGGCATTATGGAGATTGCCGATGTCGCCGCCATCGCCGTCGCCATGGCCGACCTGCCAGATGGTGTAGGCATTCTCGATACGACCCTGATCCCGGTCATCATGCCGTATTTGGCACGGGGATAGGCCATCGCCTAGTCCGGCTTTTTTAGTTCGCCGGTAATGCGAATACCGGCACCAGCCATTTTATAGTGGCGATTGATGGCAATCAGCACCGGCGTCAGCGATTCCGGGGCCACAGCATTGGCGAGCGGACCGGCGTGGACACCGCGCAAACCAGCCGCCTTCGCTAGTTCGATGACCACCGCTCGATCGGCAAGCTTCTCGCCGCAGACCAGAACGTCGCAATCAATGGCACCCTCGCCCAGCAATTTATCGGCGGCAACGCTATGAAATGCGGCAACGACACGAGCTCCCTCGCCCAGCGCTTTCTGACACATCTGCGCCGCCGATCCTCCTGATGGCAAAGTCACCGTGCCCACTTTCGGCGGCACCAGCGGAACGGTCGAGTCGATAACGACCTTTCTCTGGCAACCAGCACGAATGGATTCCAGGATCGCCTTACGCCCAATAAATGGCACTGCAAGAGCCACAATTTCTGCGGCAGCCGCCGCCGCCCAATTAGCCATACCCGCCGGGGCAGGACCCGTGGCACCTTCAATCCCTCGTGCCGTCTCGGATGCCCGGCCTGCGTCCCTTGATCCGATGATTACAGTGATCCCGGCGCGCGCCCAGCGGCTGGCAAGCCCTAAGCCAAGAGCACCAGTACCTCCGATGACGGCGACGGATTTCGGCAGGTCTGTCATAATGGTCTCCCAAACGCGAGGTGGCTATCCCTTACAGGATCATGATCGAGCTGTCATGGCATGAGCGGAACGAAATGCGCTTTCATCGTGACGATTGGCACATTGGGTTGCTAAGATTCATGCAATATTGTGGCTTAGCAGCAGCACAAGATCGCCGGAGAAAAAATTCGATGAGAAAGCTTGACGGCAAAGTCGCCATCATCACTGGCAGCGGCTCCGGCATCGGCAAGGCCATTGCCCTGGCCTACGCTGCCGAGGGTGCCAAGGTTGTTGTGACGGGTCGCCGCGCCGACATCTTGCAAGCGGTAATCAAAGAGATTGGTGGCGACGCCATCGCGGTCCCCGGCGACGTAACTAGTGAGCAGGATGTCATCGACCTCTTCCGGAAGGTTAAAAAGGCACATGGCCGCGTCGATATCGTCGTCTGTAATGCCGGCACCAACACCCGCCACACCACCGTCGATTTGCCACTTTCTGAATGGCATAAAGTCATCGAGACAAATCTTACCGGCCCCTTTCTGTGCGGTCGTGAAGCACTTCGGACAATGAAAGGGCAGGGTTCAGGACGTATTATCAACATCGGCAGCGTTACGGCAAAGGTACCGCGCGCCAACGCGGCGGCCTACGGCGCTGCAAAATGGGGATTGGAAGGTTTAACTCGCCAGATGGCTATCGATGCCCGCGAGCACAACATCTCCGTGTCTGTTTTACAGCCCGGAAATACATGGTCCGAATTGAAAATAGGCCGCGAGGAACAGCAGAACCGTGAAGGCATCATGGAAGCTGAAGATGTCGCCGCCGTTGCCGTCGCCATGGCAGCCCTGCCTGACGGGGTGAATATGCTGGAAAGCGTTATCATGCCCATCAAAATGCCATTGGTCGGGCGCGGATGATGCAGGAGGAAGTATTATAGCCAGCCTGTTCTCACGCCTGCTCAAAAGTGACAAGTCAGAGATATCCTAATCTCAGATAATTGCATAACCCAGGGACCAATGCCGCGATGACTCAGCCAATTTCGCCCTGCTTATTTTAAGGCCTCAAACTAGATACTCAACAAACTCTTGCGATAGAAGGAAAGCTCAGAAATCGCGAGGTCCGAATAGAAAGCACGTCCGATAGCAACCAGGCCGATGCGCCTGAGTCGCGTCCTATCAAAAGGTTCTTCCAGCCGATAGGGCACAAAAACCTCGAAGGGAAGGTCGATACTCTCCCAACCCGGCCCTGCCGTGAAGTGAGCCCTATAGGACTGCCAAGGCCGAACATTATCCAGCGTACGGAGGTGAACCGAATATTTCTTATTATTTCCTAATACGGTAATGCGCAAACCGCTAAAAACAGACGCATCAAGGGGATCGCCGCAATGTGTCATATCGAGTGCTGCTTGGATAAAGCCACCCTCATTTTCCAGACGAACATCCCCAGTCATACGCAGACAGGGGCGGCCATTTATAACGTCGTGAGATATAAACCCTTCAGAAATCCCACCCATGACTTTATCGCTGACACAACTCCACCGGGAACCCAAAATGGAGACCAGATCTTCATCATTAAAGTTGTCAATCAACATAAGGAAAATCTGCTCCAAGCAGACCAAATTTGCGCAAGAAAATCATACTGAATTAACTATTATTTCTATCAATGGATGCAACTGACCATATAATTATACTGTCGGCTCATACACAAAGTAGCTACCGCCTCAAACAGTAAAAAGTGGCTTTATCTAAATTAATTATGAATACCACAGCATCAACCTCAGCTATGAAATAAAATCTAATCACATCAAGGTTCACTTCACCCTGCAGGGATCGATGTACTGAGATGTAAGCCCTTTGGGCCTAGAGACTTTGGCAACGTTAGCCCTGTTCCAATGCCGTTTAATGGCACATAGATTTTGACTGTTTACGGGTATTTCGCTTTGGTGTGCCACTATTCCGCCGTTGGTCGGCAGAATAGGAAGCAAATTCATCCTGTTACTTCATGTGCACACGAGGATCAAATTCGATCCCCGCGTTGACGGGGCGCAATTCTTATCTTGAAGAGTCATGCCCTGAAATAAGCCCCCCTTGGTTTTCAAAAAGGGTTAGAGTGGTGGGCGCGGTAGGGATTGAACCTACGACCCCTACGATGTCACCGTAGTGCTCTACCGCTGAGCTACACGCCCACATACCGATTCCACGACGGGTTCGGATTTCATTTCATAATAGCTGATTCTACGCTTTGCAAGCCTTGCAGATTGCATACCCCGGTTGCCCCATTAAGAACCAGAAGGTATAAATTGACTGCGTATCGTCGCGTCCCATCCGCGACCTTAAGCGACAAAATAGGCCATGTTAACATCTAACTATATTACAACACCCGAAGATCCTCCAGTTGGCCCGCTCCTGAGCCTTGGGTTATCGTTTGATATTCTAGTTCCTGCCTCCCATACCGCGCCTGTCGTCTTTGCCTCACCGCACAGCGGTCGCCGATACCCCGCAGAATTCCTCGCTGTATCGCGGCTCGATGCCACTGCCATTCGCCGTTCGGAAGATGCGTTTGTCGATGAACTGTTCGCATCCGCTCCACTGTTTGGCGCGCCTCTGATCCGCGCCCACATGCCGCGTGCATACATCGATATGAATCGCGGCCCCTATGAACTGGATCCAGCCATGTTCATCGATGCCTTGCCCATGTACGCGAATACCTCATCCCCACGCGTCGCCGCTGGACTTGGAACCGTGGCGCGAATTGTCGCCAGCGGCGAACCTATATATCAGCGCAAGCTGCTCGTAGCGGATGCGCTCACACGGATCGAGAACTACCATATACCGTATCACCTCGCTCTCTCCCAACTGATGATGGAAACTCAAGAAAGGTTTGGTGGTTGCTTGTTGGTCGACTGCCACTCCATGCCTTCTTCCGGACGATCTATCGGTCATGACACCGATGGACAGCCGGCCGACATGATCCTTGGGGATCGCCATGGGGTTGCATGTCATCCCGCCATCATTGATGTCACTGAACTCACCCTGCGCGACATGGGCTACGTCGTTCATCGAAATGTGCCCTATGCCGGTGGCTACTCAACCTGTCACTACGGACGCCCTGCCGACGGGCTACATGCCATTCAGATCGAAATAAACCGTGGCCTTTACATGGATGAATCACGGATTACCCGCAGCCCCGGCTTCATGGCACTCACGCACAACCTAGAAAACCTGATCAAGGTCCTAACCGGCCTAAATCCCAAACAGCTTCCCCTATGATACCAGCACGCATTTCTCCAGGCGTTGCATACAGGCTACAGCCGCAGCATCCAGGATAGCCGCGGCGTCGATACCATACGTCCGATAAAGGTCGGGAATATCCCCCGACTGCCCAAACCGCTCGACCCCTAGGGGCACCAGACGATACCCCCCGACAGAACCTATCCAATCAAGGCTAGCAGGATGCCCATCAAGGACTGTCACAAGAGCCGCGTCGGCGGCTAGCGGCGCCAACAGGTCTTCAATATGCGCTCTTTTGCCACCCTTCGCCGCTGGATGGCGACAGGCTGCCATCCAGCCAGCATGTAGCCGCCCGGCCGAGGTTACCGCCATCAGGCCAGCACCTGGAACATCTTCTAGGACTTGTTCCCAGGCTGCCTGCGCTTCCGGCGTTATCGCACCCATACAGATGATGGCGAGCTCCGCCCCAGGGGCCGGTTCATGCATCCAATAGGCGCCAGCAATTATACTGTGGCGCAGTCCTGACTTCATCGTCCGCCGTGGTTGGTCCAATGTTCGGGTCGACAGACGCAGATAGACCGAGCCACCATCCTCAACCTGCATGTGCTGAAAGCCCCAATCCATGATCACCGACAGTTCATCAGCAAAGGCGGGCTCAAAATCGGCAAGACCGTCATGGCTTAATCCAATAAGCGGTGTAATCACAGACTGATGCGCACCGCCCTCGGGTGCCAGCGTAATACCAGATGGCGTTGAAACGACCATGAAACGGGCATCCTGATAGGTGGCGTAGGTCAACGAATCGAGCCCACGATGGATAAAGGGATCATAGAGCGTGCCAACTGGGAGCAGGCGGGCACCGAACAAAGGCTCCGATAACCCAAGTGCCGCCAGAAGCAGGAATAGGTTATTTTCAGCGATGCCAAGTTCGATATGTTGTCCCCGCGGCGACATAGTCCATTTCTGTGTAGAGGGAATGTGTTCCGCCTGGAACACATCGGGTAGGTCCTTACGGTGAAAAAGTCCCCGTTGGTTAACCCAACCCCCGAGGCTGGTAGACACAGTGACGTCGGGCGACGTGGTGACAATGCGTTGGGAAAATTCAGATTCGCTTTTGCCCAGTTCGTTCATGATGCGACCAAAGGCTTCTTGGGTGGACATCCGCTCCGCCGATGGCGCCGGGAACGACTCCAAGCAAATTATTGGATTGCGCCCCCTCGGCTTGGGGCGAGACTTGAAAGGCACACCGTCAAGGAACGCTGCCAATTCATCCGCCGGCACGTCGAGGCCGGCAAACGGCTCCCATTCCTGGCCATCTTCAATTCCCATCGCATCTTTGAATCCAGCCATTTGATCCGGCGTCATCTGTCCGGCGTGATTATCTTTGTGGCCAGCCAACGGCAGGCCATAGCCCTTGACCGTATAGGCAACGAAACAGACAGGCTCCTCATCCGGCGCAGCGTAAAAAGCCTCTAGTGTCGCCTGCATGTCGTGACCGGCGAGATTGGTCATCAGGGTATGCAGGGCATCATCGTCATGACTGTCGAGAAACTCCTTAAGACCGCGCGATCCCCGCATGTCCATTTTTAGATGTTCCCGCCAGCTGGCTCCGCCTTTGAAGCACAGCGCCGAATAGAGCTGGTTCGGACATACGTCGATCCATTGTTGCAGGGCGCCGCCTGCCGGCCCCTCGAAGGCCGCCTGGAGCTTCTTGCCGTACTTCAGCAATTCCACCCGCCACCCAACCGTGCGGAAGAAGTCATGGATTTTTTTGAATAGGAAGTCATTGATGACCCCGTCCAGGCTTTGGCGGTTATAGTCAATAACCCACCAAAGATTGTGAACGTCATGCTTCCAGCCTTCCAGCAAGGCCTCGAACACGTTGCCTTCGTCCAGTTCCGCATCGCCCATAAGGGCAATCATGCGCCCGCGCGACCGGTCTTCCGGCACCAGGCCCTTGAGATGGACGTAGTCCTGAACCATCGAGCCAAACAACGTCGTGCCGACCCCGAGCCCCACCGAGCCCGTCGAAAAATCGACGTCATCTGAATCCTTGGTACGCGACGGATAAGCTTGCGCCCCGCCAAGCGCTCGAAAACCGACAAGCTTATCCAGCGATTGCTTGCCGAGCAGGTATTGAAGCGCATGGAATACGGGTGAGGCGTGCGGCTTCACCGCAACCCGGTCGTCGGGACGCAGCACGTTGAGATAAAGGGCTGTCAGCAGGGTCACGGCAGAAGCACACGAGGCCTGATGCCCCCCAACTTTTAAACCGTCACGGTTGGGACGAATGTGGTTCGCGTGATGGATCATCCACGATGACAACCAAAGAACTTTGCGCTCAAGAGCCTTGAGACAGGCTAACTGGCGTGGATCGAGAACATTCTTAGGTACCGTAACCATCCCGTTTGCCGCTTCCGGGGCCTCGACAATCGCAGTCTCACTAGTCCTGGCAGCTATGCGGGGCATATTTAAGCCTTAATTTGACGTGGCATCGACAAACCTTATTTTATCATGAAATAATGTAGAGATGATTGCGAATCACCGCATGCCATGCCACCTTTGCGCAATAATTCCCCAATATATTTATAAATTATGATCAAATATGTCACAAATTATCCTTGATGCAATCGATCGTCGTATTCTCACACGGCTTCAGGAAAACGCTCGCATTCCCAATGTGGAACTGGCGGAGGCAGTTGGACTATCCCCGTCACCGTGCTCGCGCCGTGTCAAATCATTGGAAGATGCTGGCATCATCCAATGCTATGCCGCCCTGATCGACCCGGCAGCTGCCGGTCTACCCGTCAGCGTCTTCATCAGCGTTACCCTCGATCGCCAGTCAGAAAATAAACTAGAAGTATTTGAGAAACGTATCGCTAGCCTGCCAGAAGTCATGGAATGCTATCTGATGACTGGAGATGCTGACTATCTTTTGCGTGTAGTCGTACCAGACCTGGAAACTTACAAGCGATTCCTCATGGATCACCTAACCCGCATTCCTGGTGTATCTAATATCCGATCTAGTTTTGCTCTCAAGCAAGTCCAGTACAAAACGGCACTACCCCTAGACGGCAGCTGATTCGGTCCAGCCAAAGAATAAGGAAAAGTGATATCACCATCTGGGCCAGCCTTATCGTCATCGGCGTCATTGCCGGAACACTTGGCGGCCTTGTCGGTTTCGGTGCGTCCGTCATCCTATTGCCCGTTCTGACATTAGCATTCGGCGCCAAGCAGGCGGTCCCTATAATGGCTATCGCTGCCCTGATCGGTAATGCAGCTCGCATCTGCGTTTGGTGGCGGGACGTCGATTGGCGGGCCGCCGGCGCCTTCGCCATAACCGCAGCGCCAGGCGCGGCATTTGGCGCCCAAACCCTGATCGCCCTAAACGAATATTGGGTCGAGATTGGACTCGGCATATTCCTCATCATCGTTGTGCCCCTGCGTAGAGCCATGTCGAGAGCGGGACGGACCGTAACCCTGGCAGGCCTCGCCATTGCCGGCGCACCGCTTGGTTTTCTTACCGGGCTAGTTGCCTCTACCGGCCCCATCAACGCGCCCCTATTTCTTGCCTACGGACTGACGCGTGGTAGCTATATTTCAACAGAAGCAGCAAGTTCGCTCGCCATGTACGTGACCAAAGTGAGTGTATTTCAAATTCTCGGGGCCCTGCCGCCAGAAGTGGCGTTGCGCGGTCTCGTTATCGGCGGCACACTCATTGTTGGCGCACTGTTCGCCAAACAACTCGTGTTGCGCATACCCCCAGAAAAATTTGGGGTGCTGATGGATATTCTTCTAATCGGTTCGGGAACCGGGTTAATATGGAATGTTTTCATCGTATAAGAACTAACTTTGATAGGAATAGTAAGCAGCACTTGCAACCTAAAGGCTCCCCACTGCTAACAGAGCCAACGCCATTTAAGAAACGCACTCCTTGTTATCGACATCTACATTACATTGACTGCGGAGTTGGGCGCCAAAGCTATGGCACATAGCGGCGCCTAAAGACTGGTATTTACTGACCGAAGGTCAATTATCTTACCTGCTAAAAAGGAATTAGACTGCCATGACCGTGACCGTTGGCTTTGTCGGATTGGGAAATATGGGGTTACCTATGGCCTGCAACCTTGCCGCTGCCGGCTTCAAGATTCGTGGTTTTGATGTCGTCGCATCCGCGCGAGATGCCCTGTCAAAGATCGAGGGCGCCGAAGCTGTTCACGAGCTTCGCGATGTCGCCGTCGGCGCAGCGGTTGTTATCACCATGCTGCCCGATAGTCCCCAGGTTCTAGCGGTTTTGTCCGGCCCCGATGGCCTAATCGCTTATTCTGAACCAGGAACGTTACTAGTCGACATGAGCACGATTTCCCCCCAGGTCGCCAAGCAGGTGGCCGCAGACGCCGAAAGCCATGGCCTTAGCATGCTCGACGCGCCGGTCAGTGGCGGCGTGATTGGTGCGGAAAAAGGGACCCTTTCCATCATGGTTGGTGGTGCCGATGCGGATCTGGTAAAGGCGCGGCCCATCCTCGAAGCCATGGGTGGCAACATCGTCCATTGCGGACCGACCAGCATGGGTCAGACCTTCAAGCTCTGCAATCAAATATGCTGCGCCGGAAATATTCTAGCGCTGAGTGAAGCCTTTGCTCTTTGCCGCTCCCAGGGTGGAGACCTTAGCAAACTGCGCGACGCCATGTCGGGTGGATCAGCCGGCTCATGGATGCTCAACAACGTCGGCCCTCAAATGATTTCTGGTAATGACAAAGGCGGCTTCACCATCGACCTGCAACTTAAGGATTTGCGCTTGGTACTGGAAACCGCCATGGCCAGTCACGTCGCTCTCCCCGGCACCGCGCTTGCAGCCCAGCTCTATCAGTCGGAGCTGGCCCACGGCGGCAGTAGAAACGCCAATTACGCCCTACACCGCGTCATTGATCGCCTCGCTAATCAACCGGTGACGGGGTAACCGTCTGGCCCTGAGCCCAACGCTGTCCTACCAAGAATATCGGCTCTCAGACCCCTCGGAAATTTCGACATGATCCAGAATCCTGGTTTAGCGCAGAGAAATGATCAGGCCAATCAGATCATGCTGGCCGCGCAAAATAGCGGTCCCTGTACCGTCGATGCCTAGCCACCAAGGACGTCGCTAAAAGAAAGGCTACGCGAATTACTAGCGCCGGGACGGGAACTCATAACTCCAAAAGGGAGCGGCTGAAAACTGGAAATTTTTTTGCCCCCTTAATTAAGACAAGATTCAGTTGGGAGGTTGGTGGTCACGGGCAGATTCGAACTGCCGACTTCCAGTTTAGGAAACTGGCACTCTATCCAACTGAGTTACGCAACCATAAAAAACCAATAACTTGAAGGACAGTTTCAATCAAGATGCATAATGTCAGACGTGACCGCACGTAGTGAAAAACGTTTATTTATCCCTTATTAAAATTCAGGAATTATTCACACAACAATTCAAAATATTTTATTAACTATAACTTATTAATATTTTTTCATTTATCTTCATGAATAGGCCCACAGGTTAGGAATCTGTAGCTCTACCCTACTGACTGACCTACTGGCCTACTGGCCTACAGGCATCCAGAAGTAGTCGATGTCAGGGATTATGGCCCACGACGTTGCGTTTCAACCCCATCTATAGAAAACTCCGTCACAGGGCAGTTCCATCGCCTATAACGGCACCGTCACGCCCGCGTAAGCAATACTCTAAAAATAATCGAGCCCGAGCAGCCAGCACAAACGTAGGCAGAAATGCACAGAAATTTAATAGCATGGATGTCCGCCAATTCTTCGCAATCCGCGCGGGATACCCTCGCTAGTGGATGGAATCCAGAAGATTGTTGGCTGCGCCGTAACAACCAACTACCGCGGAGGCCGGCAACCGCCCGGCGCCTTTGTTCCTAATTCCCAAACAGCGTGGTAATTGGAATGGAATAGGTAAACATCGCCGCTTCCGTACCAGGATTCGTATCGCCGATGCTGGCATTGGACATATGAGAGACTGCGACACCGAGCCGCGAACGATTGTCAAATCGGTAAGAAAGCTCTAACTGCGAGCGGAATTCAAGCTTGTGACCAAGGTCGAGCCCGCCACCCTTGTGGTAATATCCGGGCGCAAAACTAGGTGTAATCACCACCCGCCTACCTAAAAAGACGTCAATGCCGGTGCCGGCATAAGCGTAAAACCCCTTATCGGTCGTCGCCATGACGCCCCCTAATGGCCTAAAAATCCAAAATTTCTCGGATCCTCGGTACTCCAGGCGGAATTCAGCAGCTTCATTCTTCTGGCGGTTCCAATCAAAATAACCGCCCGCGAATGAAATAAAGGCGGGATCGCCTGCCCACGCCGGAGATGCTCCCATTCCCTGGCCGACCACTAATCCGCAAGCCGCCAAAATGGCTGCGATTTTCTGCCGCATGGTTCCCTCCCCTCACCTAAGGTCGATACTTCATATGCCATCGTGCGCACCCTTCAACCCGCGCGCAAGCGTTCACGAAAATCCTGGGTGGCGGTAACCAGCCTCCGTCGAATACCGGGCTCCATTGCCGAATGACCAGCATCGGGTATGAATTCCAAGCTGATGCCAGGCCAACCGTCCGCCAGTTCGTAAGCAGTAATTGGGGGGCACACAAGGTCATAGCGGCCCTGAATGATCGTGCAGGGCAAGTGATGGATGCGCCCGACGTCTTTGAGCAACGCACCCTCAGGCATGAAGAATCGATGATGTAAATAGTGGCACTCGATGCGGGCAATGGCCACAGGCGCCCAAGCTCCTCTGCCCAACGAAGCCGATCCATCTGGTAAATTAAGTGCAAAACGTGAACAAGCGTTCTCGTAACTAGCCCAGGCACGTGCGGCAGGGCGGTACGTGTCAGCGGAAGGATCAATCAGCCGCCGGTAGTAACTAGAGATCGGATCATGCCGTTCCGCTTCCGGGAGAAAATCTGTAAAAGTGCGCCCGGCCTCCGGAAAGATTGCCCGCATTCCGTTGAGAAACCAGTCGAGTTCTCTTTGCCGGCCAAGAAGCACACCACGCAGCACGAAACCAAGGCATCTGTCCGGGCGCGAGATACCATACGCCAGCGCCAATGTGGCGCCCCACGACCCACCAAACATTAGCCATCGGTCTATACTGAGATGGGTGCGCAGACATTCGATGTCATTGACTAAATGGGCCGTCGTATTGTCGACTATATCTGCTGATGGCCGTGAACGGCCAGCACCACGCTGGTCGAACAGAACAATGCGATAGAATGCCGGATCAAAGTATTGCCGGTGTACTGTTGATACCCCTGCCCCTGGCCCGCCATGCAGGAAAAGAACCGGGACGCCATCGGGATTGCCACATTGCTCCCAGTACATCACATGGCGCCCGTCAAGGTCGAGCATGCCGTGCGCAAAAGGGACTTGTTCAGGGAAAAGATCCGGGCCGTCGCTAATGCTATTCATTGGTTCCCGAAACTCTATGAGATAACCCACCATAACTGGTGGGAAGAAGCTACTATAGGGCCTTTCATCGCCTACACACCCACCTAGGAAAGCTAAGATTCGCGTTATGGTTGCATCTTGCCGAACCTCTATCCCTCGAATGCTGGCTCATCATGCTTCAAGGCTGACTCTGCGACTACAATGGAACCATGATCAAGGCCATGCATTATGAACAGAATGAAGCATCATCCGAGCCTTGAAAGCATCACAAAGCCCATCCATTATGCCAGGTCTCATGAGCAATATATCTTTTCCCCGGAGCCTTGCCGCCTTCTTCATCGGCTGCGTGTCTCTATTGGCAACCGCCGCCTGCTCCACTAATCCGGCGACCGGCGAGCGCGCCTTTACCGGATTCATGTCACCGGAAGAGGAATTACAGGTTGGCAGAGACGAACACCCTAAACTCGTCAAGGCGTTCGGCGGAGAATATGCCGACGCCGACCTAGCCGCCTATATTACGAAGATTGGGCTCAATCTAGGGCGCCTCTCCGATGCGCCGAGCCTACCTTATTCCTTCACGGTTCTGGATGATGACAACATCAATGCCTTCGCGTTGCCAGGGGGCTATGTCTATATTACCCGCGGATTGTTGGCGCTTGCCAAGGACGAAGCGGAGCTGGCGAGCGTTCTCGCCCACGAAGTTGGCCACATCGTCGCTCGCCATTCGGCCCAGCGCTATAGCCAGACGGTAGCCGCTAATATCGGACTGACGGTGCTAGGTGTTCTCGGCAACGCAGCCGGACTTCCTTCAGAGCTGGGGGACGTCGCCTCTTTCGGCACTAGCGCTTACCTGCAAGGGTACTCGCGGGAACAGGAATTGGAAGCCGACATGCTCGGTGTGCGCTATCTGGCGCGCGCTGGCTACGACCCCAATGCCACGATCACCTTTCTTAAAAAAATGCGGAAGCACAGCCGCCTGGAGGCGTTGATCGCCGGTCGGTCTCTCGATTCAGTCGATCATTTCAACCTGATGGCCACCCACCCACGTACAGTCGAGCGCATTGATAAGGCCATAGCGCTTGCAGGAACCGTCGAGGGCCCCGATGCAGACCGTGGAGAAGTGCGCTATCTTGAACGCATTGATGGCATGATATTTGGCGACAACCTTAAGGAGGGCGTGCGCAATGACCGTGACTTTCTCCACCCGGAATTAGGCGTCGCCTTCACCGTGCCCCCCGGGTTTACACTGTTTAATGGCGCCACCCAGGTAACCGCCCGCGGACCCGATAAAACATTGATCGCGTTCGATATGGCATCCACTGAATCCTTGCGCCATACCAGCGACCCGCTGGCCTACCTGACTCGCATATGGGCCGTAAATCTTTCCCCTCAAAACCTCGAACGAATTGAAATTAATGGCATGCCGGCGGCCACCACCCAAGCATCCGTCCGCACAAACGGCGTTACCCGTAATGCTCGGATGGTAGTTATCCAAGAGCGGCCGGAAAGGCTATATCGCTTTATGTTTTTAAGCCCACGGAAAGCGGTGGGACGCTATCAAGAGAACTTTCAGCGCACGACTTACAGCTTCCGGCGTCTGACGCCCCAGCAAGCCGCCGATATTCAACCCCTCCGCATCAAGATCCGCGCAATACGACCAGGGGATACTGCCGA
>CAUZNJ010000010.1:0-16986 GCA_963580965.1 Alphaproteobacteria bacterium
TCGGGAGAAATCCGTCCGCAAGAAAAATCCTCCAGGCCGCTATTCGCGCTCTTAACCGCGAGAAAATGGTGCGTCACGAATAGATGAGCCAATGCGTGAACGAGGCGTTTTCCTACCCTTTTTCCGATGTTTCTGCGCGTGACGTCATTCGACCCTTACCTGAACATCACGTAAACACGACGACAACCCTGACGAATAGAAAAAATTTGGGGTTCGTTTCTCTTCCATCCCGGAAACAAACCTCATCTCTCTCTACCACTACATCACCATCAGTGCCGGCAGCCAAGTAGCAGGTCACCCATCAACCGCATCGAGATAACCTGCATAGCTATCCCTAATTCTAAAGAGCGCAGCACCAAATGTGACCAAATTCTGGACAGCTTGCAGGCCGTCGGATTCAAACACCAAGCTAACATCGCTTTCCATGTTCGGAAATCTACGTCGTGATCGTCTGTACCTTTTCTGGTGGGCAAAACTTTGAACACATACTCAGCAGGCAGGACGATAAATAAGTGCTATGATCAGACTCCAGAACGGCCAGACCCCAGAATTGCGTCGGGGGCATTCCCCCACCTTTAAGCACAGGAGTAACGTCACGATGAGCGGCCCCCTCGCTGGCATTACGATTGTTGATCTGACCCGCGTCCTTGCCGGGCCTTTTAGCACCATGATCCTCGCCGACCTCGGCGCTCGGGTGATCAAGATCGAACGACCCAGCCGTGGTGACGACACCCGTCATTTTGGCCCGCCGTTCCTAAAGGATGCCGATGGCAACGACACCTCTGAGGCCGCCTACTACCTCGCCGCCAATCGCAACAAGGAATCTGTCACCGTCAATCTGACAAAACCCGAAGGTCAAAAGGTAGTCCGCGACCTCATCGCCCGCGCCGACATCCTCGCTGAAAATTTCAAGACTGGCGATCTGACGAAGTACGGCCTCGGCTACAACGACTTGAAGGATGAATTCCCTGGCCTCATCTACTGCTCGATTACCGGTTTTGGCCAGACCGGGCCCTACCGCGAACGCGCCGGCTACGACTTTCTGGTGCAAGCCATGGGCGGCCTGATGAGCCTCACAGGCAACGCCGATACCGTATCCGGCGGCGAGCCGTTGCGCGTTGGCGTGCCCATATCCGACCTACTGACCGGCATGTATTCGGCCATAGCCATGCTTGCTGCCATAGCCCACAAGAAGGATACCGGCGCAGGCCAGCTGGTCGATGTCTCGTTGCTTGATTCCACCATTGCTACGCTTGCCAACCAAGGCATGAATTATCTCGCCACCGGCACCGCGCCCGGACGCATTGGCAATACCCATCCCAACATCGTGCCCTACCAGGCCTTCGCCACCTCGGATGGATTCATAGTCGTCGCCGTTGGCAACGACGGCCAATTCATTCGCTTCGCTGAAGTTCTTGGCCTTCCCCAACTGTCAGGGGAAGCGCGCTTCTCCACCAACATCGAGCGAGTGCGCAACCGTAATGCTCTTGTTCCCGCCCTCGAAGCTAAAATGAAAATGAGGACCAGTGCCGAATGGTTTGCCGCCCTAGAATCTGCCGATATTGCATGCGGACCCATCAATACCCTCGACGAAGTTTTCACCAACGAGCATGTGCTTGCCCGCAACATGCGCATCGACATGCCTCACCCTTTGTCCGGAACCGTGCCATTAATCGGCAGCCCACTAAACCTATCGGCATCGCCCGTCTCCTACCGCAGCCCGCCGCCCCTGCTCGGTGAGCACACCGATTCAATTCTCGACGAAATTGGCTATGGCGCCGACGATATAGCCAAAATGCGTGATTCTGGCGCTCTCTGATAGGCCAAATGGACTTTTAGTTCTCTATAAAATACTTTAGAAAAAAGTTATTATAAACTGAATATATTGAATTAATGGGAAATACATATCCCCCATAATGATCACCTACCCCACCCTGATCGTGCTGCTTACTATCGACGCAGCATTTCGAAAATCTGCCGCTGGAGTGGGAGTAATATATGCTGCCCATAGCTTCAGCTCTAATTAATTAGGCTTGGATCCTAATTTTAAGACAACTTCTAGGCCAACGCCAACCCGTCTTGTAACGTGATAATTCACCGCACCCCTTGGTTATCAATTATCACGAAGGATGCTCACCTTTACAGTTTAGTCGAAGATTCAGCACTCTGCCCAGAAGTTACAGAAGGCGCTAACAAGGATAGTTGTGCCACGGATAGGAATCTCCACTTTCCTTGCTCCAGATCAAGGGTCTCTAGCTTAAGTTCTCCGATTGCCGTGCGCACCAACGCTTCGCAGTGATAGCCCGTCGCGGCTAGCATGCGCTTCACTTGATGGTATTTTCCCTGGTCAAGAACGACCTCAACGCGGTGCGAACCTAATTGACGACAGGACAATGCCGCGAGAGGCTTAAGTTCGTCCTTCAGCTTTACACCGGACTGAAACATTGCAATCAGTTCGGGCGTGACCTGTTCATGTGTAGTTGCCTCATAGGTTTTCGGCACGTGATGCTTCGGTGATGCCTGCCTGTGAATGAAGGTGCCGTCATCGGACAACAACAGCATCCCAGTTGTGTCATGGTCCAGGCGCCCTACCGGTTGAGTATTGCGCGCCGAGAGTTGGATCGGGAATAGCGATAGCACACCCGGGTGGTGGCTGGGCTTGCGGGAGCATTCATAGTTGGCGGGCTTATTCAGCACTATATAAAGGTACTCGCGGCAGACCCAAGGCCGGCCATCAACCTCGATTAATAGCATTTCAGGCTCTAGGAAGGCACCGTACTCGGTAACCACTTCCCCTGACACGCTAACGCGGCCATTAAGAATCATCTGCTCACAAGCCCTGCGTGTGCCAAAACCCTGAGACTGCAACAGCTTGTTGAGCATCATTTTTTTCATAGGTGGCATGGCCAGTTAATAAACAGCAGATATTATCCTGTAAAATTTTCCCGCCAACTCCATACGTCCTACATTTGGGGTTTTTGATGTTGGTTAGCAATCAGAGTTCAACGAGCTGAGCTGTAATGGTGAATTTTTCATTAAAAATTAGCTACAAAAGTCTGAGGTCGATCACTGAATTCTACGGATAAAAGTCCATTTAATAACCTCAAGATCTCTCAAAAAGTGATCTGCCCGAAGGAAATTATATACATCTATAGCGGCGTTAAATCACTGATCTTCTTTTTGGCTAGAGACGGCATTCACACATTACATACTCCGGGTGCCTTGCTGGAGACGCGCTGAGAAAGCACACTCCACCTATCCGTCCATTCAGGAGCAACCAAGATGATATACGAATTGCGTATTTACGAATGCTTGCCGGGCAAGCTTCCCGACCTGAACAAGCGATTTGAAACCATTACGCTGAAGCTTTGGGAAAAGCACGGCATCAAGCAGGCTGGCTTCTGGACCACAATCATCGGTGAATCTAACCAGAGTCTTTACTACATGCTGGCATGGAATTCCTTGGCAGAGCGCGAAAAGAAGTGGAACGCGTTTGCCGTCGACCCAGAATGGCTGACTGCCCGCGCGAAGACTGAGGAAACTGGCCAGATTGTTGCTAATATAAAGAATTTTATTCTTGGCCCGACGCCATATTCGTCGGTGAAGTAATCAAAATTCTTACGCAACTCCTCTCGAAAATTTACCAATTATACAAACTGAGCCATGGCAAAGAGGGCCCAATCAAACGACCGGCCGCATCGCCTGAGAACTAGGCAATGAGCACAAGCGAATCGCTGGCGGTCCCCGTCATGACCACCCCCCCTGGAAATGCGGTAGGAGTGAACCGCTCCGGCCGTCCCGGCCCTGTCGACCTTTAAAAAACCCTCTCGAGTATGCCGGTAGAAAGACAGTTTTGTTCTCCGGCGAAACTATCAAGTTCCGACTGCAACACCTCCAGAAATTTTCAGTGCAGGGCAAGGTCGGCAGCGCCATCCTTCTGCTGAAGGGGGCAGCTAAATATTTCGAAGGTATAGCACCCGTTATTTGCGGCCGATGACATTGCCGTCCAGGCCTTGCAAGTCGAGAGTTGCGAAGCCGCCTATACAGGCGGTTCCCAGGCCACCTGCACCTTGTGCAGACGCCGTTGAGAGATTGGATCAAACGGATCACGATGGTGCATAGTCATGCGGTTATCCCAGATAACCACGTCGCCAACTTCCCACTTATGCGACCACATACGCTCGTCACGGATCGTATGCTCCCAAAGAACATCGAGCAGCTCCTCGCTTTCTTTAGGGGGCGATCCAACAATTCTAGAGCCCAGCCGCCGTCCGAGGAATAGGCATTGCCGACCGTCCCCATCGACGGTTCGGACGATTGGATGTTCTGGTCCCGGCTGTGCAGCGACATCCGTCTTACTAACGACTTCCGGGCGTACGTCGCCGGTACTGGTGTACATGTGGGAATGAGAAATCCTACGCCCCTCAATAGCCTGACGCAGTTCGGCCGGCAGAGCATCTAGCGCATCGATCATATCAAGAAATCCCGTATTCCCACCGTCCGGTGGAATCTGAATGGCGTGAAGAACGCAGACGGACGGCGGCTTCTCAAAGTAGCAACTATCCGTGTGCCAGAAACACTCGCCATCGCCAAGCACCCCGATGGCTTGACCTGCAACTTTGATGTTGGACACAACGGTAATGCTGTTCGGCACATCATCTGGCTGGTATTCGCGCGTGCCGATGGTGCGCAGGGTTTCAGCTTTTGTTCGCAACGGCCCAAATATTTCACCAAGGCGGATGTGCCTGTCGACCGGCATCAAGTCCTGCTTGCGGATCAGCAACGCAAGGTGCTTGTCTAGCGCCGCCCGCAACGCTGCCTGGCTATCCATGTCAAGCACCGCACCGGCATCGATGTAACGTACTTCCGCTCCGAGCCGCGTTTGCATTGGAATGATCTGTATAGCCCTCTCCGCTGATGCCATGTTGCATTGTTTAGGGAACTCAGAGACCTTTAAGTTGGCCGGCCACCCGCCACCTGTACCTTATGCATTCGCCGTTGTTGGTTAGGGTCAAAAGGATCGCGGTGATGCATGGTCGTACGATTGTCCCAGATGACGATATCGCCGAGGGCCCATTTGTGCGACCAAACGCGATTGTCACTAATGGTATGCGCCCACAATACATCAAGAAGCTCTTCGCTTTCCGCCAGTGGCATGCCAACGATGTAAGACCCCAACCGCCTTCCGAGAAACAAGCACTGCTTGCCACTATCATCGAGGGTACGGATGATCGGATGCTCCGGCCCGGGTTGATTTGTGACGTCCGTCGAGCCAGCGTACTGCGGGCGCTCGTCACCAGCGCTGGTATAGACCAGGGAATGGCGTATTTTACGACCCTCAATACGTTGACGTAGGTCGGCTGGCAGGGTCTCCAAGGCATCGATCATATCAAGAAAAGCAGTATTACCACCATCCGACGGAAGCTCGATAGAATGCAGCACACAGGCCGCGGGCGGCGTCTCGGCAAAACAGCTATCGTTATGCCAGAAGCATTCGCCGTCGCCGAGGCTCCCGATATCCTTGCCGCTAACTTTTATGTTAGAAATGACACTGACGCATTCAGGAATTTCGCCGGGTTGATATTCCCGCTTGCCCATGCCGATCAGGGTATCTGCAATGGCACCCAGTGGTCCAAAGGCTTGGGCAAACCGGATATGCTTATCGACCGGCACCAAATTCTGGCCGCGCACCAGCAAAGCAAGATGCTTGTCGAGCGCGGTGCGCAGCGCCAACTGCTCGTCGGTGCTGAGCTCGCCGCCAGCATCGATACCGCGCACTTCGGCGCCAAGCCGTGTTTCCATTGGAATGATTTCCATCGCCATCTCCTTCTATTTTTACCGGCTGCTTTCTGCCCAAAGCTCATGACTAAAGCAGCTTTTGAAGCAAGTATAACATTTCCGTATCACTAGGCGACGGATTAGGCAGAACAGGTTCTTGCACTAATTCTTTGACTAGCGTCGCTTCAGACCGGCCTCTCCCCTGCAGCCTGCACCTTGTGCATTCGGCGACGTGAGTTCGGATCGAACGGGTCGCGGTGATGCATGGTGGTCCGGTTGTCCCAGACGACAACATCACCCACTTCCCAGCTATGCGACCATACTCGGTAATCTTGAACCGTGTGTTCCCAAAGCGCATCGAGCAGTTCCTCGCTTTCCGCCACCGTCATCCCAACAATATAGGAACCCTGGCGGCGGCCGAGATATAAGCACTGCCGGCCACTTTCCGGAATGGTGCGGATAATAGGGTGTACCGTCGCCGGATGCTTGGTGATGTCAGTCTCGCCAGAAAACTCCGGGCGGATACCTCCGGAGCTTTTATAAACCTTGGAATGGCGCATGCTGCGCCCGTCGATACGCCGCCGCAGATCGACCGGCAAGCTCTTCAGCGCATCAAACATGTCGAGAAAGGAAGTATCACCTCCCTCCGGCGGAATTTCGATAGCATGAAGAACACTTGCGGATGGCGGCATCTCGGCAAAATTACTATCGGAATGCCAAAAGCATTCGCCATCTCCGAGACTGCCTATCCCTTTCGCATTGACCTTGATGTTGGAAATAACGCTGACACTATCGGGGATATCTTTAGGCTGGAACGAGCGCGGACCGATCCCTAGCAAATTATTGGCAATTTTTCCCAACGAGCCAAAGGCCTGGGCAAAGCGAATGTGCTTATCGACTGGCACCAAGTTCTGGCCGCGCAGCAGCAGCGTTAAGTGATCAGACAGCGCCTGCTTCAGCAGCGCCTGATCCATTATTGAGATCGTCGCGCCCACATCTATTCCCAACACCTCGGCGCCAAGCAGCGATTTCATCTGAATGATTTGCATGAGTCACCTCCCAGCAGCTTTCTGTTTTCCCTGGCCGGCTCTCTTTCGGAGCCAGATAACCTAGAAATAAATTTCTTCATGAAAGGTGCTCGCCAGGACGCGCGATGAGCCCGCTTAACGCCACCTACTCCTTCTTAGCATCCTGTACTAACTGCTCCAACATCGTCAACGGCTGGGTGTGTATTTGATGATGGGAATCGTAGTGGGCAAGCCAGTGAGAAAACTCCTCGACTACAGCCTGCACAGTAAGGTCTTTTGCACTGGCACGAGCTCGGGCAAAAGCAGAAAAATTGGCCCCGGCATTCCGCATCGCCGCAGCGATATCCAGCGGGTCGGCCCCCTCCTCCATTCTATCGTTAGCAAACCCAATCAAGTCGTTCGCTATCTTCAGACGCGGGTCATCAACCCCGCTGTTAGCTTCATCCGTCATAAACTTTATAACTCCTGCCTGAACCCAAAACATAATACACGGTTGCTGAAGATAAATCTGCGCTCGACACTTGTTCCCGAGTAGCATCGCGAGAAGTGCCCGCCCCTGACAAAATAGCAAGACGCAGTAACAATTTAGCGAGTATTGGCCAACCGGCTGACTTATGATGCGCTTCGCCGGGCTAATTCAAAGCCCTAAATGTCAAAGTGGACTGGACTGGACTGGACTGGCTTAGCCCATGCCATCCGATACCCCCCCAAAAGACCAAACACTACTGGGCCACCGTCCATTTCTTCTTTTTTTTCTTGGTCGCGGATTCTCCAAATTCGCCTCGCAAATGGGCGCTGTCGCCATTGGCTGGCAGGTTTACGAATTGACCAATAGCGCCTTTTATCTGGGGCTCGTCGGGCTGGTGCAATTTGCGCCAATGATGTTTCTGGTCTTTGTATCAGGGCATGTCGCTGACCGTTATGACCGCCAGCGAGTCTTGCAGGTCTGCCAGGTTATCGAGGGGCTGACAGCTGCGTATCTCGCCTGGGGCACATTCGGCGGCTGGTTAACGGTGACAGAGCTACTCACCTGTGTTGCGATCTTTGGTATGGCCACGTCATTCGAGAACCCGGCAACCACGGCCCTGCTACCCGGCGTTGCCCCCGAGGGCATGCTGCAACGCGCCACCGCCTTGACCATGTCGGCATTTCAAATTGCCACCATCAGCGGCCCAGCCCTCGGCGGCCTGGCCTATGCGATTACCCCATCAGCACCATACCTAACCATGGCTGCATTCTGGTTGATTGCCAGTATAATCAACGGCGCCATCAGACTAGGGCGTCCGATTAAGGCGCGCCCCACCCCAACCCTGGCTAGCGTTTTCGCCGGCTTCGGTTTTGTCCGCCGAAACCCGTCGATCCTTGGCGTCATATCACTCGACCTATTCGCCGTATTGTTGGGCAGCGCCACAGCGCTATTGCCAATTTTTGCCCGAGACATTCTTGAGACTGGGCCGTGGGGCCTAGGACTGCTGCGCGGAGCACCTGCGGTCGGCGCCCTGATCATGGCCGCCGTGCTGTCACGCCATCCGTTCAAACATCACATCGGCACGCGGATGTTCCAGGCAATCTTTATCTACGGTGCAGCAACAGCGCTGTTCGCTATCTCACCATGGCTTTGGCTATCTGTGCCTGCACTCGTCATCATGGGTGCCGCCGATACGGTCAGCATGGTAATCCGCAACACGCTGGTACAGTTATCTACCCCTGACGATATGCGGGGCCGCGTCAGCGCCGTAAATTTCCTATTCGTTAACGCCTCGAACCAGCTTGGCGAATTCCGCGCCGGATCCGCAGCCGCCGTCATCGGCGCAGTGCAAGCTGTTGCCATAGGAGGTGTAGCAGCCATCGGCGTTGGCCTTATCTGGTTGAAGATTTTTCCCGGCTTGCGCCATATCGATAAAATTGAATAAACCAGCTATTCTGTTGCAACTATTAATTGGAGAAAAATTCCATGAAACTACTCGGCACTGGCGGCAGCCCATATGCTCGCAAGGTACGCGTCGTTCTGGCAGAAAAGGCCATCGACTATGACTACGTCATCGCCCGTACTGTCAGCGACGAAGTGGCGGCTGCCAATCCCCTATTGCAGATCCCGACGCTTATCCGCGACGATGGCCGGTCGCTTTATGACTCCGCCGTCATCGTCGAATACCTCGATGCCTTGGTACCGGAACCTCGTCTCATTCCCGACGCCTTCGCCAACCGTATCGAGGTGTTGCGTTGGCAGGCTCTAGGAGACGGCATCATGGACGCTACCGTCGCTGTCTCCCACGATGAACGCCACGACGTAGCGGCGCGCAAAGATGCCAACTGGTATGCCCGTCAGGAACGCAAGATCATTAACGGCCTAACCACCATGCAAAGCGATCTGGGCGAAAAGGCTTACTGTTTTGGCGATACCTTCAGCCTTGCCGACGTCGTCTGCGGCTCGGCGCTCGGTTATATAGACCAGGTGCTTGCACGTATCGATTGGCGCAACTCCTACCCCAGCCTTGCCCGTCACGCCGCCACTCTGGAAAAACGCCCCTGTTTTCGCGACACTGTTCCACCGCCTGTATAAGGCAGTGGAACCTAGTATTAGACACCAAACACAAAAAGTGGACCCTGGCTTTATATTAAGAGGGGGGGGGCTTGGCGCTTGGTTCAGAAAGGCTGCCAGCCTAAAAAAGAAGGGCCTTAAACACATGCGAGCAGTTGCGGTTAGAACCTTTTCGTGCAAAGTTAATTAGATCATTTCGTGCAAGGATAAGAAGATCATCAATGCGAGTTTGACGGATACCCTGGTGGTGACCTTTCAGCGCGTCAGTCCTCGATTCAATAAGATGACATTTACCTAAAGCCAGCACACTGGTTTCCGCCAACATCAAAACGAAATTTAAAAATTCGTTGGGGCAGGTTCCCGACGCCATCAAGCAGGAAGGATACTTCTGATGACCAGCTCCCAAATTTATAATTACGCCGATCCCGTTTCCGAGGCCATTGCGGCCTTCACCCTGGCCGCACCACAGAAGCTTTCTGACGACCTCGCGGAATCGGCAATGCTGGCGCTGGGTGACTCGATCGCCGTGAGCCTAGGTGCCCTGGAATTCCCTGCGGCAGTCTACGCGCGCAATTACGCAGCACTGACGCCGGTGCCTGACGGCATTGCGATATGGGGTACGACGATGCGTAGCACTCCGGACATCGCGGCACTGGTCAATGGCGTGCTGCTGCGCTGTTACGATTATAACGATTTCTATGTTGGTGAGCGCAACAGCGGGCATCCCAGCGACATGGTATCGGGCATTCTCGCCGCGGCCGAATTCGCCGGGGTTTCTGGCGAAAAAACCCTTGCCGCTCTTGCCGTTGGCTACGAGGGCGTCGGCGTTGCATACGATTGCTTCTCCACCGCACCTGGAGGCTGGGACTACACCAATCTGTCCGCCATCGGATCCTGCATTGGCATCGCCAAAGTACTCGGCCTCGACCATGAGCAGACCCGCGAGGCGATCGGCATGACTGTCGTTAACCACATGGCTACCGACGAGGTGGAATCCTGCGAGCTCAACCGCCGTGGTGACCTGACCATGTGGAAGCGCTTCAACGGTAGCGATGCCGTGCGTAATGCCCTTCAGGCCTGCATGCTAGCATCTGTTGGCGTCGAGGCCGCTGTGCGGCCGTTTGTTGGCAATCAAGGTTTCATCCAGAAGCTCAAGAATGACCCCTCATTCGCCGACGACGCCGTTAAGGGCTTCAAACCTGGCGCTCCCCTTACCGTCATTCAGAAGGCCTACTTCAAGCCCTGGCCAACCGGTTCGCTAGCGCAAAGCACCATCCGTGCGGTACTCGAAGCCCGCAAGAAGGTCTCAAGCCTAGATGATATTAAGCAGATGCGCGTGTACTGCGAAGAAGGTGCCTACGAGCACTTCGTTACCATGCGACAGGATGCCTGGAACCCGATCTCGCGCGAGACTGCAGACCACAGTATGCCCTATGTTGCCGCCGCCGCCTTATTCGACGGCTACATCAAGATCGATAGTTATGATCTGGACAAGGTCAACGATCCGGCCCGACGCTCCTTCATGGCTAACAAGATGACGGTAGAACCCGATGCCGCTTTGGGACGCCTCTCTGACGGTAAGCTTAGCCGCGCTGAACGAGGTTACCTTGGGCGTGTCGAGATCGAGATGAACGATGGGAGTATCATCGAGGGGCCGGCGCTCCCCTTTCCGGGACATCCAGCCCGACCGTTCACCAGAGGCGAATTGGAAAGTAAGCTTCGCGCCAACATGGACTACGTCCCCACCGAAGAACGCAAGGCCATGATTATCAAGCGGTTGTTTGAATTCCGAAGCATAGCCAACGTAGCCGATTTTAACGCGCACCTCTCATTCAACCGCTGAGCCGACCTGCGTTAACAGCTCATTACTTGATGAAGGTACCGATCTAGGTAGACACAGACATCTGACGTTGGCAAAATGATGAGATCATCGACATTGTCTGACGATATTGATAGCCCCGACACAGCACAAAGTTGCACAGTGCCAGGGCTGCACCCGAAGTGGATAGAGCCATGATGACGCCCGAAGACAACATACGCCTTACTAGAACCGGACCAGGAACCCCGACAGGCGCCTTGTTTCGCCGATACTGGATACCGGCGCTAATCGCTTCGGAAGTGCCGGAGCCTGATTGTCCTCCGGTGCGCGTCAAACTACTGAATGAAGATTTGCTGGCATTTCGTGACACCTCCGGCCAAATCGGCCTAATAAGCGAATTCTGCGCTCACCGTGACGTCTCGCTGTGGTTCGGCCGCAACGAAGAAAATGGGCTTCGTTGTGCCTACCACGGATGGAAGTACGACGTGAACGGCCAATGTGTCGATGTTCCATCTGCAGAGGCTGGGGACGGGTTCTGCGACAAGATCAAACTCACTGCTTACCCCTGCATCGAAGCAGGCGGCGTCATATGGGCTTACATGGGGCCACCCGAACTGCAGCCTGACCCACCATCATTCGAATGGGTATCGTTGCCGGCTGATCATGTCTATGTCTCCAAGCGGATGCAGGAAACTAATTACCTACAAGCAGTTGAGGGTGGCGTTGATTCCAGCCACGTTTCATTTTTGCACCGCTTCGATCTGCACACCGATGCGCAACATCGCGACACCGAGGGTGCTAAATATACGATGACTACGAAGACTACCTTCGACATTCACGACACTGACGTCGGTCTACTCATCGGCGCGCGCCGGCAAGCAGAGCCAGGTAAGAACTACTGGCGAATAACGCAGTGGATGGCCCCCTGGTACACTTTGATTCCGCCCTACAAAGGCAATGCCCTGAACGGCCACGCCTGGGTGCCCATGGACGATGAAAACTGCATGGCCTGGTCAATGACCTTCCATCCAACGCGCCCCCTCTCTGATGAGGAACGCAAGCAAATGGATACTGGCGGCGGCGTGCACGCTGACATGGTCCCTGGGACCTTCCGCCCGGCTGCAAACCGAAACAATGATTACTTAATTGACCGCAAGGCGCAGGTCGAGAATCGCCACTACAGCGGCGTCAAGGGCCTGGCGATGCAAGATGCATCGGTTCAGGAAAGCCAGGGGACCATTGCCGACCGGACAAAAGAGAATCTCGTCTCGACCGATGCCGCAATTATTATGGTTCGCCGCAAGCTTATGAAGGCTTTGCAGGATATGGAAAAAAGCATCGACCCACCCGGCTTAACCACTACGGCGCAACATATCCGATCGGCTTCTTTTCTGCTTGAGGACAACGGCGATTTCCTGGGAACAGCCAGGGATGCAACGGTAATGCGTAAGGGGCAGCCCTTCGTCGCCCTTTGATGACGATAATCAGTCGCATAGTTATAGTTATCACATACGGTGACGAGGTATGGCTGCGGGGTGCGACGCGTTAATAAAGTCCACACCCTTCATCCCATTCCTAGCATCAAATCCATCAACTGTACCGCCTGCCCGGACGCACCCTTACCGAGGTTGTCAAGAACCGCACAAAGCACCGCCTGTTCCCGATTCTCGTTACCAAAGACATATAATGTCATGCCGTCAGCACCAGCCAACGCTTCGGCGTCCAGATGCCCCACCAACCTGTCAGATTCTGCCAAATCCGCCACTGTTACCCGGCTTCCTGCCCCAGCGTAATGGTCTGCAAGGCAAGCATGCAGCTGTGATGGCTTCAGCACACCAGGAAGCGACCACAGTTGCAACGGCAGGCTGACGATCATCCCCTGGGCGAAACGCCCGACGCTGGGCACGAACAGAGGCCGCTGAGTTAGCCCCCCGTACACTTGCATCTCCTTGATGTGCTTATGCTCCAGTCCCAGACCATAAAGGTAAAAGTTGTTATCCGCGGCGTTATTGGATTTCGGGTCCTCAAAGGCGGAAATTAAGCTTTTGCCTCCGCCAGAATAGCCAGAAACCGCGTTGACCGTTACCGGGTAGTCGGCGGGCAGCAACCCGCCCTTAACCAATGGCCAGACCAACGAAACCATGCTCACTGCGTAACAGCCGGTGTTGGCTACCCGCTTGCTAGCTTTAATTTTTGCCGGCTGCCCAGCGTCGTATTCGGGAAAGCCATAGACCCATCCCGGCGCCGTTCTGTGAGCCGTTGACGCATCGATGACGCGGGCCCACGGCGACTCGATCATGGCAACCGACTCCCGCGCCGCATCGTCAGGCAGGCATAGAATCGACAAGTCGGCCTCGTTGAGCATGGCAGCACGGCGCTGGGGATCCTTGCGTTCGGCAACGTTTAGATGCATCAAGTGCACGTCTTTGCGCGCCGCCAGACGCTGGACGATCTGCAATCCGGTCGTCCCTGCCTCGCCATCGATAAAGACCGTCACCGTCATGGTCGCCGTCCTTTTCTCATCCCGCCCCGCCGGACATCTAAATACCCCAGTGTGGAGAAACCCAGTGTTACTCGTCTAACCGTTTTTACCAATAACCCAAACAAAGAAAGGCAGGGAAACATCCCTGCCTTTCTTTTTGCACCTCGCAGCAGAGTTCTCAGCCGCGAAAAATTCTCTAACGCTTCGAGAACTGGAAGCTGCGTCGCGCCTTAGCACGGCCATACTTCTTACGCTCAACGACGCGTGAATCTCGGGTTAGGAAACCGCCGCGCTTCAAGGTCGGGCGCAAGGTCGGCTCATAAAACGTCAGCGCTCGGCTGATGCCGAGGCGCACGGCACCTGCCTGGCCGGAAAGCCCACCACCGGTCACTGTAGCAACAACATCGTATTGCTTATCACGCTGCGCGACTTGGAACGGTTGGTTGAGGATCATCCGTAGCACCGGACGGGCAAAGTATACTTCCTGGTCGCGACCATTAACCATGACTTTACCACTACCCGGCTTGATCCAAACCCGGGCAATGGCGTTCTTCCGCCGCCCAGTGGCATACGAACGGCCCTGCGGGTCAATTTTCGGGTCAGGAAGCACCGCCTCGATGGCAGCAGCCACCGTTGCAACTGTGCCAAGGTCTTGTAGGTTGTCGAGCGTTGTGGTTACGGGCGCCGTTTCGGCGGGTGCTTCGATAATCGTCTCGGCTTCTTCGGCCATGGTCAGGCGACTCGCTTATTTTTCGGGTTCATCGCGGCGACGTCCAGCACTTCGGGCTGTTGTGCCTCGTGGGGATGTTCGGGGCCAGCATAAACGTGCAGCTTGCGCATCTGCGCCCGGCCAAGGGGGCCACGGGTAATCATCCGCTCAACCGCTTTGATGACCAGACGCTCTGGGTGCTTACCTTCAAGGATAGCGCCCAGTGTGCGTTCCTTGATGCCGCCGGGGTAACCAGTGTGCCAGTAGAATTTCTCGCGATCGCGTTTGCGGCCCGTCAAGTGCACCTTCTCAGCATTGATCACGATAATGTTATCGCCGGTATCAATATGCGCCGTGTACATGGGCTTATGCTTGCCACGCAGCATAATCGAGATGATGCTTGCCATGCGCCCAAGAACGACACCTTCAGCGTCAACAACGAACCACTTGCGCTCGACTTCGGTCGGTTTTGCCGAATAGGTCTTCATTATATTTCCATCCGCTCGCAACAGTCGCGCAGCCACACAGAAACCACACGGAAAGGAGGTCAGTATGCCCACCCCTCGCGTCCTGTCAACGCGCTAAAATGCTTATGACAGCGTCACTTACGTATGTGGTATCATAATACCTCATGACTGCCTCTCTCCAAGCCATCGAGGGAGATAGTCGGGAGAGGTGGAGCGTTACAGCCCTCAAAACATCTCCGCCTGTCAACTAAGGCATAAAACCGCTGCCGAGCCAGTCCGCTTTCTCCTGCGGGGTCATTCTCCGAACTACCATAGTCGTAATCCTTTTTTTTCTGGGACAATTTACCCCCCGGCATCGAGCCAAGGTTTCTGTCGGATTAAATATGTTCAGTTTAGCTGAACTGTCACCCGCAAGCCGCCGCTCTCGATCTGTGCGACTGTGTTGTGGTAACTCTCATGGTCGATTATTCGGTCCTCTACCGGGGTGTGCATCGTAAACTCAACGCCGGTTTTTCTGTTTAGTCCGAACGGAGCTATTCTTGGGAATATCTCCCGCATTTTGGCTCGCACAGCTGCATTCAACTCTCCGCTAAGTTCAATAGCAGCATAGCTGGCAGGGGCGCCTAGCGGGGACGTGAACATAGGCGGAGAGACAGTCGGCCATCCGTCCGCACCATACAGCCAGAAGTGCCAACGGCCTTCTAGCAGCTCGCCATCCACCCTAATAGCAAACTCGCCGCTATAGTTTTTGAGACTATACGTGAAATCGCAAAGCGTAAGCTCGTTGGCGTGCGTGACCACGCGCACATTCTCCTCCAGCCAATTCTCGACCATGGTCAAGCGGTCGTTCAGTTCATCCTCAGCACTGCTCATCAGCTTCCCTGCAAATCTTCATCAAGACGATCACACCGGGATGATACACACTCTCACTCGGCCCAACGTAGTGATCAAACACATGTCGGTAGGCGAGGTCGCACTTGGTCTCGAAAATACCTGGGGTGTAGACCTCAGGTAACTTGTCGAGCTCGATTTCAATGAACTGCCGAACGGCGGCGCGGGACTGCTGGCGGGCTCTCCAGTCGAGCACCAACTTCTCCTTCTTCAGGGTTTTAAGCAGCGCCTTGGCGACCCGCTTAACCTCTGCTTCCTGAGCTTTATTCAACGTAGGCTCGGGCAAGGTATCGGCAAAATTAGGCGGCAGAGAAGGTAAAATCCACCCAGACATCGTTAATGATGATGACGCCTAATTACTCACCCTTTTCCAAACGCATATCCTTCGCCCAGTCAAACTCACCTAGCCAATTTTCCCGAATTTTTATGTAACATTCAACCGCGATCCGCTGCTCGTTCATTTCTCGGAGTTGCATCACCAATGATGCTACGCAAGCTCCAGTAAGGAATTAGCATGACCAGGGCAATGCTGACCTTAACGGCAAAATCGCCAATAGCCCAGGTGATCCACGGCAATCCAGTAACAGCAAAAGCCAAGCTAAAGAAGAGTGCCGTATCGAACGCCGATGCTAGAAGCGACGATATCAACGGGGCCCGCCACCACGTACCCTGGCGCAGGCGGTCAAAAATTGCGATATCAAGCAACTGCGCAAGTAAAAACGCGGAACCAGAAGCAAGCGCGATGCGCGGCGTCGCCAAAGAAAATGATAATATGACCGCCACGGCGAAGCCAGCATAGACAACAAGGCGCGCCCGTTGACTACCAAAGCGCCGGTTGGTGAGGTCTGTCACCAGAAATGACACAGGATAGGAAAAAGCACCCCAGGTCAGCCAGTCGTTGATGGGAAATTGAACGAACACGTTTGATGCCGTCACCACTATTGCCATGGCGGCGATAGCGACCCAGACACCAGGTGTGGCGGCTCGCAACATGGTTTCCTATCCTTTTAAATATGCTATTGAATTGTGCCCCATAACATCGCTATCTGATGCGGTGGAAATCAAAACCTACCTCGTGTACTTACTGAATCGCAAACAAAGCAAGTCACCTCAGGGAGGAACAAAGCTAAAACCCTGATAAGTGCCCATATTATTGCCAAGATGAAGCACATAAGAACGTGGCCAAGGGTTAACAACGACATTGGCCGTCAGCTGTTTCGCTTTTCCCGGTGGTGAGGACTACGCGTGTGCTCGTTCAATCGGCCATATT
>CAUZNJ010000011.1:0-16771 GCA_963580965.1 Alphaproteobacteria bacterium
TGATGGTTAAGGATGCTATCAGCTACATCGAGCAGCATAGTACCTGACGTAACTACCAGGATGCTTGCTGGTGCTGTGACGACACCCCAGCGCGGCGAGGAAGCATGAAACGTGTGGTCGTCACTGGGCTAGGGCTTGTTACACCTCTGGGTAGGGGTGTGGACATCAATTGGTCCCGATTGACAAACAGTCAATCGGGTATCAGTGCCATTGAGTCATTTGACGTTTCCGACCTTGCGGCAAAAATCGCGGGTCAGGTGCCGCTGGGCGAACCTAGCGAGGGAAAGTTTAATCCCAGCGACATTATTTCGCTGCGCGACCAGCGCCGTATGGATACCTTCATCATGTTCGGCATCGAAGCTGCTCGTCAGGCGCTCGACGATGCTGGGTGGATGCCGGAGAACGAGGCATCCCGAGAACGTACTGGTGTGATGATCGGGTCAGGCATTGGCGGCCTGCCGGAAATCGAGCGCGGCGCGATACAGGTTCATGAAGGAAATGCTCGCCGGCTGAGCCCGTTTTTTATCCCCGCCAGCCTGATCAATTTGGTTTCCGGCCACGTTTCCATCATGTTTGGATTCAAGGGGCCCAACCACGCCGTTGTCACGGCCTGTTCTTCCGGATCGCACGCCATTGGCGACGCGGCGCGACTAATCCAGTGGGGAGACGCCGATGTTATGGTCGCGGGCGGAGCCGAGGCTGCTATCTGCCGTCTCGGCATTGCTGGGTTTGCCCAGGCACGGGCCCTGTCCACCAATTTTAACGATACGCCGGAAAAGGCATCCCGACCATGGGACTGCGACCGCGATGGATTCGTTATGGGTGAGGGATCCGGTGTTGTCGTTCTTGAGGACCTAGAACACGCCAAGCGGCGCGGCGCCAAGATCTACGGTGAAATTATTGGTTACGGCATGTCCGGCGATGCCAATCACATAACCGCTCCGGCTTTGGATGGCAATGGCGCGTATCGCTGCATGGCCGCGGCCCTGAAGCGCGCAAAAATGAATCCAGAGGATATCGATTATATCAATGCCCATGGGACGTCGACGCTGCTTGGCGATGAGATTGAGCTCAGTGCGGTGAAGCGTCTGTTCGGAGATGCGGCCTACAAACTGGCAATGTCATCCACCAAATCGGCCATCGGTCATCTTCTCGGCGCTGGGGGGGCGGTCGAAGCGGTCTATACGTTGCTGGCTATGCGTGACGGTATCGTTCCGCCAACTCTCAACCTTGAGAATCCTTCGGAAGGTTGCGACATTAACCTGGTGCCTCACACGGCACAGGAACGCAAGGTGACGATAGCTCTTTCCAATTCGTTTGGGTTTGGCGGGACTAATGCGTCGTTGATATTCCGGACGTTGAATTGAATCTCCTGAAGCAAGGGTAAGGGTGGATGGCGCGATACGCGCTTCGCCTCGGGTGGGTCACGCTGGGCTTGCTAGTAGGGGCATTGATTGCCCTGTTGTGGGCTTATGGACGCTATCAGGCGCCAGGGCCGCACAAAAATCCACTGAATGTCATGATAATATCGGGCAATAGCGTTGAAGGCATTGCCCGCCGCCTCGCCGGGGCTGGTGTTATTGAACAGCCCCTCATTTTTCGTTTCGGGGTGCGGCTAACCGGTATCCACAAGAGTTTAAAAGCTGGCGAATACGCTATTCCACCCCATGCAAGTCCGCGTGAGATTGCCGATATCCTGCTGGCAGGGCAAACAGTCGCCCACCGGTTGACGGTAATTGAGGGTGCGACGTCATACTATATCGTGGCGAGGCTAAAGAACACGGAACCGCTATCGGGGGATATCCGGGTGCCGGCGGTGGAGGGCAGCCTGCTGCCCGAAACCTATCACTTCTCTCGTGGCGACCGGCGCGCTGCTATTCTCGACCGTATGAGAGCTGATATGCAAAGCACGCTGGCTGGGTTGTGGCAATCGCGCCACCGCGATACGCCACTGATGTCCCCCGGCGAGGCACTCATTTTGGCATCGATTGTAGAGAAGGAGACCGGCGTGGCCGATGAACGACCGCGGGTCGCGGCGGTCTTTCTCAACCGCCTGCGGCGTGGCATGCGGCTGCAATCCGATCCTACGGTCCTATATGCGCTGACGCGTGGCGAGATGACATTGGACCGGCTGCTGACCCGTGCTGACCTAGGTATCGACTCACCCTACAATACTTACGTAGTTGCTGGCTTGCCGCCAGGCCCTATCTGCAACCCGGGCGCGGCGGCCATTGCCGCCGTCCTGCAGCCGGCGGATACGGACGAACTGTACTTTGTCGCTAATGGCCGCGGCGGGCATGCTTTTGCAAAAACTTTGGTCGAGCACAATAACAACGTCCGCAAGTGGCGTCGGCTGCAGCGTGATCGTAAAAATGCCAAGCCATAAGATACTGTCATTCGACTCATTCCTTTCGTGGCATGCGCGCGAACATCCAGTCCGTAATGGATGGTGGTAGGGCCCCGGCAAGCCACGCTAAGAATGCCATGGGCAGGGGAAAGGTAATGCGCGGACGATTGTGTTCGAGCCCTCGGCGAATGATGCGCGCTGCTTGATCGGCATTCATGAGAAAGGGCATAGGAAAGTGGTTTTTTGATGTCATGCGAGTGCTGACAAATCCTGGGCAGATCACGGAAATGCGGATGCCGTCAGCAGCTAGGCGGCCTCGCAGACCCTCACCCCAAGATTTGACTGCTGCCTTGCTCGCAGCATAGGCCGGCGAGCCTGGAATGCCGCGGTATCCGGCGATGGAACTAACGATGGCGATTTGGCCGTGGCGCCGCGCGCGCATGCCATATACGGCGGGTAGCACGGTATTGATTACGCCGTTTAGGTTGACCTCGAACATCTCGCGGGTGCGGATATCCTCCCCGGCGTCGCTGGCGGCTGGGCCGTCGCGGGCGATGCCTGCGTTAGCGATGACGAGGTCAAGCGGTGCCCTGCTATCAGTATCTCTGATCCAACGTTCCATGGCGTCTTGGTCGCGGACGTCGAGGACCCTGGCATCGACCGTGCCGCCGCGGGACACACAGGCTTCGGCGACGAGACGCAGTCGTTCCTCATCACGCCCACTTAGCGTCAAAATCGCACCGTCATCGGCATAAGATAAGGCGAGCGCCTCGCCAATGCCACTGGACGCGCCGGTAATAAGAATGGATCGAGGCGGTAAAGACATGTTCTATTGTAATGGCCTGATACTGATAGCGCCACGCTGGCTATAACGTGTCCCGCTTTATCGGAATGGTTCTTTTAATCTCAATGGGTTAAATTTTGCCATCAAGCGCCGCCGACAGGCTTAGGGTTTCGATCAGCTGCTTCTCGTCGACGATGATGATCCCTTCGACGGTCGTGTTGACGGACGCACGGGCGTCCTTCCCGCTGGAGCCGAACGGCGCTATTCTTTCGTCCGACAGGAATGCTGAATTGGCGTGTGCTAAAACTTAAGTGGAGGAACTCGAATGGCACAGGAACGTGCGGTCCTAGCGGGTGGTTGCTTCTGGGGCATGCAGGATTTGATCCGCAAGCTGCCGGGGGTCGAGAAGTCTCAGGTTGGCTATACCGGAGGTGATGTCAGGCACGCTACTTATCGAAATCACGGCAGCCATGCGGAGGGGGTTGAAATCCTCTTCGATCCCGAGAAGATTTCGTTTCGCCAGCTTCTGGAATTCTTTTTCCAGATCCATGATCCATCGACCCGTGACCGCCAAGGAAACGATTTGGGGCCGGCTTATCGCTCGGCCATCTATTACCAAAATGATGGGCAGAAGCAGGTGGCGCTCGATACTATTGCCGAAGTCAACTCCAGCGGCCTTTGGCCGAGTAAGGTGGTAACCGAAGTCGAGTCGGCTGGTGATTTCTGGCAGGCTGAGCCGGAGCATCAGGACTACTTGGCACGTTTCCCCAACGGCTACACCTGCCATTTTTTGCGACCCAACTGGGTGCTGCCTCGGCGTGAAGCGGCGGAATAAGGCACGAGCTCCCGATTGCGGCCCTTCTCCTCTTGAGGGAGAGGGCCGGCGTGATTAATTATGTTAGTGCCTCTTATGCTAGATGCTGGCAGAAGAATTCTGCCAGCGGGTCGTGTGACGTATTGCCTTCGCGGCTCTCGAAGTCGATGTAGCGCACATCAATTTTGCCGCCCGCTGCGCGATAATTATGCGCAAATCGTTCCGGTTCATTCATTTCGATGGGGGAGCTTGGGTCGCGGTAATCGTGTGCGGGGTCCGGGGCACCCTGTACCCAGAGGGCAGGTGGTGTCGCTATCGTCTCCTGGCGCTCAAGCGCCAGCATCGGATTTCCTTCCGCCATTACGGCTTCGGTCTTCCAATATGTTTCGTGCCGTTCCGGCAAATCACCAACCCATGCTGCGGAAGGGGTGGCGGCCCGTGCGCGCCGTGCATGGCGGTACCGCGACAGCGGATTGATTACCGGCCACGCCATGCCGATGCAAACGACGTTGGCATCTACTTCAGATGCGTTACCGGCTAGGTGAATTTCTGCATAACGCGGATCATTGGGCCGCATTGCTGCTAGCATGGCGAGATGTCCGCCGCTCGATTGTCCGCAGATGCCGACGCGTTTAGAGTCTATGCTGAGATCTTGGGCGTTCGCCTTCAGCCAGCGGATAGCGTAGTTGATGTCTTTAAGCGAGGTTGGGTATCCAGCATCGCCATGGCGGAAGTCCAGCGCAGCACCGATGATTCCAGCTTTGGCGAGAACAACGTCGCGGTCTCCGCACTCCTCCATCGATTTGCCGCCCCAGCCGCCACCATGAAGATCGAGTACTACCGGAAAAATGCCGGTGCCGGCTGGACGGGTCAGTATCATCCGCAATGACCGGCCCTCGTGGGGTCGGCAATCGACAATCTTGGTTATAAAGTCCACTGTCTTGACCGTCATTACCATTTCCCCTTGATTCGATGGGCATCTGGAACTCTTCGGAGGCCCTTGCCTACATCAACGTCTCTCTGAATTTTCGAGTCAATAGGATTCAGGTGCCGCCGCCTCCGGGGGAGAGGGTTGCGCGCTCTACGCGCTGGGTAAGGTGTCCCCGGCCTTGCAGCAGGGTACTTGGGATTTTACGCTTTAAGAGCTTAACTAATCCCGGTCCTCTTCGAGGAGAGGGAGCAGCCCTTCCGGCAGTTTCTTGTTCTACCGACTAGCTTGTTGCCATCTATTGTGGCGTTTATAACGACGCCGAGTTTGATGCTAGGGGACTTGCGCGTGGGGCTGTCATCAATGACCGGGTTTTCCCGAACGGACGGACGTCACGGCGACTGGAGCTGGTCCTGGGAAGCCCGTAGTGTCAATGGAAAGGGGCTTGATATCCGCATTCGCCTGCCGGTCGGTTACGAGCGGTTGGAAACGGCGGTTCGACAGCAGGCCTCAACGTGCGTCCGTCGTGGCAATATTACATTCAATTTGACAGTCAACCACGCCCAGGGGAAGGCTACCTACCGTATTAACAAGGTGACCCTGCAGGAGATCCTTAATGCACTGCCAGAACTAGCTCGACGCTTGCCCGACGCAGGCCCGCTGACGTTGGATGGCATTCTTGGTATCCGTGGTGTTCTGGAGCCTGTTGAGGAGTTGGAGTCCGCCAGCGGAGAAGTCTTCGATAAGGCCGTACTGGCAGGTGCCACCGCCGCTATGGCGGCTCTTGCGGCAATGCGATTGGATGAAGGCGCGCGCCTTATGTCATTACTCGTGTCGCAGTTAGGCGGGATAGCGGCATTAGTAGGACAGGCCAGCCGTTTGGCCGAGGCCCAGCCGGCAGCGGTTCAGGCTCGCCTATTATCTCAGGTTCAGGGCCTGCTTGAGAAGGGCGTCTCTTTGTCCGAGGAACGATTTTCTCAGGAGGTGGCATTGCTGGCGGCGAAAGCGGATATACGGGAGGAGCTGGACCGGCTGCAGGCCCACACCGAAGCTGCTCGCGAACTTATTTCCGGGGATCAGGCTGTCGGGCGCAAGCTTGATTTTCTCTGCCAGGAGTTCAATCGCGAGGCCAACACGTTATGCGCGAAGTCTTCGGACGTCGAATTGACCCGTGTTGGGCTTGATATCAAGGCGACCATCGAACAAATGCGCGAACAGGTGCAGAATATTGAGTGAGAACGCAGATACAATGGCGCCAATCGTTCGGCGTGGCATGATGCTGGTTTTATCATCCCCGTCGGGTGCGGGAAAAACCAGCATCGCCCTCGAAATGCTGTGCCGGGATGAACAGCTTATACTTTCCGTATCCGTGACGACGCGGCCACCGCGCCCAGCGGAACAGGAAGGCCGTGATTATTATTTTGTTTCGAAAGATGCATTTGATCGTATGGTCAATGCTGGAAAATTTCTTGAGCATGCGCGCGTATTTGATCATGACTACGGAACGCCAAAGGCTCCTGTTGAAATGGCGTTGGCGGCTGGTAAAGACGTGTTATTCGATGTCGATTGGCAAGGAACCCAACAGATTGCGCAGAATGCCCATCAGGATCTCGTTCGCGTCTTCATTCTGCCGCCGTCAACGGTTGAATTGGAGCGCAGGCTGCGCACCCGTGGCCAGGATACCAATGACGTCGTGCAGGGCCGCATGGCCCGAGCCGCACAGGAAATGAGTCATTGGCCTGAGTACGACTATATTGTCATCAATCATGATTTTGAGAGTAGCGTTGACCAGGTGATGGGCATTCTCAATGCTGAACGGCTGCGGCGTGAACGGCAAACGGGCCTATCGAATTTTGTCCACGACCTGATGGGAGTTTGATTGGGCTGATCCACAGCCATTCTAAAATAAATTGACTTGTCGCTTAGTGTAAGCTGGATGCTGTGCAGTAAGTCTTTATTCGGATCTCTATCTTTGCTTCCTAATGTCGATTCGGATTGCCAAAGATGGAAAAAAAATTCCACAGTCTGCCTAAAGTTATCCGGGGGGGCATCTTTAACTTTGATTAACCGGGCAAGGAGAACCCATTTATCTAGGATTTGATTAACTGAAAGATGGGTTTCTGACGGGTTCTTAGGCTAACGATTGGCGCGCGCGATAGGCCCTTGCTAGTGTGCAAAAGTCGGTGACATTGAGCTCTTCGGCTCGAGCGGTTGGATCGATCCCTAGGCTAAGGAGGTCGAGTTGGAGCGGCTTCAGGCTGGAGCGAAGCATCTTGCGCCGCTGGCCAAAGGCTGTGGCGGTGACAAATTCCATCGATTTCCAGTCCGCATCCGCCACTGGCGCGGCGAGTGGCTCCATATTGATAATCGCCGAGGTTACCTTTGGTGGCGGCACGAAAGATTGTGGGGATACCGTAAAAATTTGGCGCACTCGGCACTTCCATTGCGACATGACTGATAGGCGGCCATAGGCTTTGGTGCGCGGACTTGCTGCTAGCCGGTCGGCGACTTCTTTCTGAACCATCAGCGTAAATCCAATGAAGTCTTCTGCATGGCGTAGCCATGCCAGGATCAGCGGTACTGAGATATTATATGGCAGGTTGGCAACAATCTTTCGTGGAGCCGCGATTATAGCGGTGGCATCCAACTCTAGAGCGTCGCCTTCGACAATGATTAGGCGTCCCGGGTCGTACGGTTCTAATTCACGTATAGCTGCAACGCAGCGTGGATCGCGCTCTATTGCCGTGACGCATGCTGCCGAGGTTCGTAATAAGGCGCGTGTCAGGCCGCCAGGACCTGCACCAATTTCGAGGACATTTACGCCATCCAGGTTTCCGGCAGATTTGGCAATACGATCGGTTAGGTTTTCATCAAGCAGAAAATGCTGGCCGAGCTTCTTGCGTGCGTTGAGATCGTGTCGCGCGATCACTTCGCGAAGGGGAGGCAGCGTCATTGATGGCTCCAGCATAGTTATTCAGCTGTTATGCACAGCGCGTGGTATCGCGCGGGCCAGAGCCATTTCGGCGGCCATTCCCAGGGCTGATACGAGGCTTTCTTCGCTCGCCTTCCCGGTGCCGGCGATATCGCAAGCGGTGCCGTGGTCTGGCGACGTGCGGACAAATGGCAAACCCAGGGTGACATTGACCGTACGGTCAAAGTCTAGGGCTTTGATGGGGATCAGAGCCTGATCGTGATACATGCAGACAGCGGCGTCAAAGTGCTTCCGATTGCGCTCGCTGAACATGGTATCCGCGGCGTGGGGGCCCGAGACACTCATGCCGCCTTGGCGTAACGCGCTGATCGCTGGTTCAATGATACGGTTTTCTTCGTCGCCGAAAGTACCACCCTCGCCGGCGTGGGGGTTGAGACCGGATACAGACAACCTGGGATTTTTCAAAGAAAAGTCAACGCGAAGTGCGGGCTCGAGAACTTGGCAGGTCTCGATGATAAGGGATGTGGTTAGGCTATTGATGGCGTCGAGAAGGCCAAGGTGGATGGTCACAGGCACTACACGCAGGCCAGGCGAGGCAAGCATCATGACCGGCCGTTCCCTGCGTCCGCCAAGGTGGCCCAGAAACTCAGTATGACCGGGAAACGTAAACCCAGCCTGGTGCATGACATGCTTGTGGATCGGGTTAGTGATGACGGCAGATGCCTGCCCTTTCACCGTTAGATCCACGGCCTTTTCAATGCACCGGCGTACGCAGCCGCTATTCGCGGGGTCGAGCCGCCCATAAACCGCTGGGACGTCCAATGCCTCAACAAGTACGGGTAGAGCAGTTTCAAACGTCGCCGTGGCTTCTTCGGCCACGGATATCGTACGTATGGGCACGTCGAGGCCAAGCTTTCTAGCCAAAGTATCTAGCCGTTCTGGGTCGCCAACAACAAAGAAAGGCGGGTCGTTCGACGCTCGCCGCAACCATGCCTTCAGCGTGATCTCTATGCCGATTCCCGTCGGTTCTCCCATGGTTACAGCCAAGGGTGGCAAGGCCCAACGTCCCTCAAAATTCCCCCGCGTTGACATTATAGGCGAATATCCACCAAGGCTGATCGCCGCATGTCACGTAGATGCCGGCGTGCTGCTTCGTCTATGCGCCGGTAAAACGCAAGATCATGGACCTTTTTACGTTGTTCGGGGCTAAAATCTCCACCTTTGCGCTCGCAAACCATCAGCAAAATAATCTCGCTCTCAGTCCTGATCGGGACACTGACTTTTAACGGCTCGAGCAGTGCTACAACATCGCGAAACGCGCGCGTCATCGCGTTGATCTTCACGTCCTTAATGCTGCCGGAAAGGTGGCTGTTAAGTTTCTTGCCCAGCCGCTCCATGTCCTGGCAGGTGTTGGCGTCACGAGCCATGGTCTCAGCGTGGTCCAACTGGCTCTTAATTTCCGCCTCATTGGTATTTGGCGACAGCGGAAAAATTAGTTGCTGAAGATCGACCGTGATCTCGGAAACAGGAAGGCCTTTGGCACTCTGACGTTTCTGCAGTTGAAGCACGTGGTAGCCAGACACGCTACGGATGGGGGCGGACGTCTGCCCAGGCTGTAGCTCTTTCACGACCGCTTCCAATTTCTCGTCGAGATCACCCGGCTTAAGCCACCCCAGATCGCCTGTAATGGCGGCATGGGCGCTTTGTGAAAAGATCTTTGCGAGTGCATTAAAATTGGCCCCTGAACGGGCCTTTTCGACTATACGTTCAGCCGTATCTCGGACCTGTGCATCCTGTGCGTAATCATCGACCGGCAAGAAAATTTCTGAGACGAGATTTTCAATCTGACCCTCCTCGGCTTTGAGGGTTTCGATAAGTCGATCAACTGATTTAGCGTCGATATTGATGGTCGCCCGCAGGCTACGGTTCACTACTTTGATCCAGAGGATGTCCGATTCTAACTTTTCGATCAGCGCTGATTTCTGGATTTTCTGGGAAGCCAGAAAGGCATCTAACTGGTTCAGCTGGACGTTATTCTCTTTGGTTAAATTGATAAGTGCTTGGTCTACATCATGCTTAGTAACCTGGATGCCTAGGCGTTTTGCTTCCTGATGCTTGAGCTTCTCGTCGATCAGGCTGCGAAGAACTTGGCCGGCGAGCTGCTGACGAAAATCCGCTGTATTAGGTAAGTTGGAAAGCGCGAGGACCAGCGATAGGCGACTTTCTAAGTTATAAACAGAGACGATGTCGTCATTAACTATTGCGGCGATTCCCAAGCCCTGCTGAGCATTTGCCGCGGGCATTGAGAAGAAACAAGCAAGTGCGATCAGGCATGTCATTATCCATTTTGCCAACCATGCGCACCGGCTTCCAATCGGTTTAAACGAAAAGGGGTTAGTTGAATTCAGCACGTTTTCCTACGTAGGGGCTAGTGGTTCTGATGAAAGTTTAACGGATGGATATCTGGGCTTCACCAAGGGTTTTGAACGTCAAGTTCATTACAATCGAATCCGTCGGCTTGAGATCACGGTCCTCGAAGAATGTCCGTCCAACCTTTGTTGTGAAGATAAGGCATTCGTCCTCATATGTAAGGTCGAGACCTAGCGAACGTAGGCTGGAGCTGGCTCCGAGGTCCTGAAGTCCGTCTAGTCCAGCTCGCCAGTGCGGCGTGAGTGCCGACGATACAGAGTAGCGTACCTCCTCACGGCCAACAAATTCGCCTTCTGTCTGGCCATCGATGGATAGGTATCCGAGTGATATGTTAAGCGGGCCGTTGCTGCTGCGGAACTCGAGTTCCTGGTGGTTCGGCTCGAACGTCTCCTTATCGTATCGTGCCCGGTATAGGATTTTCAGGCTTTCGTTTGGTGACACGTCGAAACGGGTGACTATATCCGACAGATTACCTTCCAGTCCCGATCCTTCGACGAACGTATCGTCGTCGCGCACGCGAAAACTTTGGCCGATTAGCAAGGAGCTACTTCCACCGCCATCGCCAAAAATTCCCCAGCGGAAACCATAATTAACCCGGGGACCACTCTCAACCCGGTCCAGGCCGGTAAACCGATTGCTGCTGAACAAATTCGTATCATTAAGCTCGAAATCTTGGCTGTCCTCATTGGGGATGGTGTCGGGATTGCCACCGTAGGGGCTGGCGATTGCGGCGACGATGGGCTCCAAAAACTGATGAATGCGACCTTTCTCTGCCCGCATCATTGGCAGTCGCCATTCCAGGTTAAGTTCGGGGCGGACACGCCCGGTGAAGCCCGAAAACTCGTTCTTACTGTTTTTGTGGACTTTTGAGACATGATAGAGGTCATTGTGCAGCGATGCAGAGATCGTATAAAGATCGCCAATTTCCCCGACGAACGGCCGGCTCCAACTGGCACGTACCGATGCACGCTGGGAATCCGTCCCGCCGGTGCGCATTAATATGAGAAAGTTTGCATCAATTTTTCTATGCCCGCCCCAACGATCGATTCGACCGACATGGTTGTAGTCGAAGAGTGGCAGAATAATCGGAGTTTCGCCCTGGTCGTCGGATGCCTGCAGTCCCTGAAACGTATAAGCGTTGAGTGACATGTGGTTTCGGCCACGAAAGCCTTCCGCGAAAATCCGGGATGTCAATGTGGAGGCGTCGCCAAAACGGTATCGTCGCATATAGGTATCGCTGCTAGCCCCCTGAAGGCTTAGACCAGTGCGCCATGTCTGATCGATTTCGTAGTGCCCAAATCCGTTTACGTGGCTGCGCACATTATTCTTTGAGTCGCGCGTGAGGCTGCCCTCTACTTCTAATTTACCCTTGGTAAATAAGTGGCGGTATTCAATGGCGGCAACCGGCCCTTCCTCGCTTGTATAAATTGGCGTCAGGGTGACGTCGACATTAGGTTCAATATCAAAGAAATAAGGGGTTTTCACAACGAATCCGAGATCGGAGGAACTTCCAAATCTTGGCGCGAGGAAACCACTTCGCCGCCGGACGGTCGGGTCGGGGTGTGAAAAATAGGGTGTGTAGAATACTGGGATACCTGCGATCTCCAACGAGGCATCCAAATATTCGATATCCTTAATGCTGCGATCATGCACCACTTTGGCGGCTTTCAACTGCCATAACGGCGCCCGAGAGGGGTCTTCCGGACAGAGATTACAGGGCGAATACACAGCGGTTCGCATTTCAAGAACGTCACCGCTGGAGCGTCGGGCACCGTTTGCGGCGATGCGTGCGTTATCGCTCAGGATGATGCGCAGGTCTTCCAAAATACCGTCCCTCAAGTCTCCAGACAGCTCCATATCTTCGGCAAAAATGACCTCCCCTGTGGGCTCAAGTAAGGTAACGCCGCCAGTCGCGGAGAGAATGTCTAGGCTTTGATTGTAAACTATTTCATTGGCGCGAAGGATGCGGTTTGGCTGGGATATCTCGACATTTCCCCGCGCCGTTATCGTTTCCTGGTATCGGTCATAGATCAATTCGTCGGCTTGCAGGTTAACCGGCTTATTTTGGGATGGATACTCTTGTGCGACGGCTGTGTTCCAACACAGACACCAAATTATGAGCAAGGTGGCAGGCCATTTACCCTTTATCATGTAGAGGCCATGTGGATTATCCGTCCTCGAGGTGCAGCAGAGCGGCCACGCCGAGTAAGCTGGCGATTCCGGATGGCGTCCATGCGGCCAACGCCACGGGGATGCTTTCCGAAAGACCAAGCGCAAGGACGACATTCTGAAAGAAATAAAGGAGAAACCCAGTCAATACACTGGCTCCGATTACGAATGTTGTGCCGCCTCGGCGCGCGTGGCGCAATGTGAACGTGGCGGCGATGAAAATCATGGCGCACATCAATAGCGGCGAGGCGAGTAACGCGTGCCAATGTAGCCGGTGGCGGGTAGCGGAAAATCCTGCTGCTTCCAAGGTTTCGATAAACTGCGGCAGTGCCCAAAAAGACATCGTTTCGGGTGGCGCGAAACTGTCCTGTATTTTGGCTAGCGTCAGATCCGTCTCTAACCAATGCTCATCCTCGAATCGTGCCGGTAATTCCGGGACGTAAATCCATACGTTTGTCAGATGCCAGAATCCACCCTCAAGTCGTGCTTCATCTGCGTCAATCCTGTATGAAAACTGTTCTGTGCCTTCATAAACGAAGACGATAATTTGTGATAGTTCCACGTCACTGCCTTGCTGCGAAACGCGCGCTGCATGAATGACGCTTTGACCCTTGCGGTCACCCTGGCGCAGCCATAGGCCGCTATCGGAAATAGCCAGCGTACTATTTTGTCCTTTGAGCATGATGCCCTCAAGGCGTTCGAAGTGAGTCAATGAAATCGAGGCGAGTGGATTTACGAGAGAAATATTCAAGAGTCCGAGGAACGCCGACAAGATCAGAACCGGCAGAAGAAACTGCCACGCTGATACGCCGGCACCACGCGTTACGACCAGTTCATGACTGCGTGTCAGGCGCCAGAACACTACCATGGCACCGAACAAGGCGGAAAATGGGAAAACTTTCTGGCTTAGGTGTGGAAGTTTCAAAAGGGCCATTTGGACAACGATGTCGAACGTGACTTCGGGGCGGGAAGCGGTGCGACGTAGGAGTTCGACGGTGTCGAATACCAAGATTAGCCCAAGAAAAACGAGCAATAAGGCGAGGAAGCTCATTAAAAATTGGCGACCGATATATACCGATAGGATAGCTGACAAACGCACGCCTGATTCTCCGTTACGCAGTCATCACACGGTGGCCAATTTAGGCGTTCTGATATGTCGTCTTGGCTTGATCGTCATGATGCCAATGGCCAGAAGATTTGCTACTACTATATTCACATAAATCAACGGCATCAGCGTGGGGACACGAGCACAGAGGTTTTCGAGACCCATTGTTGAAGCCTGAAACATAACGACGAGACCGACGGCAATACCGATCCGGTTCCTCTGTCCGCGCCTCGTAATGGTTCCGGCCAGCAAGCAGCCGAGCCCGATCAGTGCGAATGCCATGGCAAGCCAGGGTGATGATAGGCGCTTGTGTGCTTCCATTTGAAATTTACCCAAATCTCGGGAGCTAACAAACTTATCCTGTTCAATATCGAGAAGCTCCTGAATTAACCGCTCTCTTGGTTCGCGATAGCGTACCCCACCTTTTTCCTCTGTCCCGCTGATATCCAAAGTGGTGCGATCAAAATACAGTACTGAATGGCGGTTCGTTTTGCGATTAACCTCCTGCACCGTCCCTTCGACCATAACAACATGCGGGCCGCTGTTGGTTTCCACCAAGCCACCGCGTGCTGCCATCCAGGTCTGCGGCCGTCCCGGGTTGCGGCTATCGTGAACGAGGATTCCTTGCAGCTCCCCGTCTTGCGTACGCCGGCGTACGTAAACAGTGAGATTTTTCGACAGTGTATTGAATGTGCCTTCCTTTAGCAGAACGTTGGAGTAGCTGAATCGCACGTCCCACTGCAACTCTCTAAAAAGGCGGTATGATTCCGGCAGGAAATAGGCGTTCAGAGAATAGGAAAAAGCGACAATAGGGAGAGCTAAAATCAGCACGGGTTTGGCGAGCGACAACTGACTCATTCCGGCAGAGCGCATGACGATCAACTCCCGGTCGGCAATGAGCTTGCTGTAGGTGAAGACGACCACGGTAAACAGTGCGATAGGCAGGATTATAGATAGGAAATTGGGCAACAGCAGTAAGGTCAGGTAGAGAAACTGGCCAACGTTCAGGCTCTGGTTGACGATCATGTCGATGAACCGCAAGGATTGGCTTAGCCAGACCACGCAGGACAGCACGGCAGTAACCAGAGCCATGCCGATTATCAACTGTCGCAGGATATAGCGCGTGATGCCGTCCATGCTTACCGTCGGCCCTCCGCAGCCGGCGAATCTGTCGCCGATTCAAGATCCAGAATAATGATAAAAAAGTCCTTACTTATCAATGCCTAATCCAGCCAACTGAGGGCCTTTCAATGCATAATCCAACCAAGTGAGGGTGGAACATGAAGTTTATTAAAATGGCATCGGCTGCAGTAGATGGTCGGATGTGGATCAGATATCATCAATGTCCGGTGCCAGAACGCTTGGCGATCCACAGGTGATCATTTCATGCAGCGCCAATGTTTCAGGCAGGATGTTTTCGTTGTAGTATCTGGTGGTTGCGAGTTTTTTTCGCGCCAAGCTGCAGTCAGTGCCTCGTGCATCATACCGCGCCGCGGCGCGTGCTGCCCGCGCCATCAGCCAGCCGCCGAGTGTAATGCCCATCATCTTGAGAAAGGGAGTGGCCGCCGCCAGGACGGTCTGCTCGTCGTCCTGGGATACAATCCATTGTATAGCGCTATCTAATCGTTCGATCGCCGCCAATGCGGCCTCAGGCCTCTCTTGTTGCAAACCACCCAGAGAGCTAGATTTCAGATCGAGCCGCATCTGATCCAGCAAAAGACGGGCAACTCCTCCACTGTCACGACAGATCTTGCGACTGACTACGTCGCGCGCCTGAATCCCATTTGTACCTTCGTAAATTGCCGTAATCCTGGCATCGCGCAAAAATTGGGGGGCGCCTGAGCTCTCAATATAACCTGTGCCGCCGTGGACTTGGATTCCGGTGTCGGCGACGGCGATTGCCGTATCCGTGCTCCACGCCTTGGTAACCGGCGTCAACAGATCGACGATCGCCTTGGCGGCATTGCCCTCTTTCGTGCCCGCCTTGGCCGTGGCGGTATCTGATTGCCCGGCAACGAAGTAGGCGAGGGCGCGAATAGCTTCGGTGCGGGCTTTCATCGATAGCAGCATGCGGCGGACATCTGGGTGTTCAACAATGGAAATGGCGCCGCCTATTGGACCTAGCCCACGGCCCTGGCGGCGGTTGCCGGCGTAATTCCGGCTTAGTTGAAACGCGCCTTCGGCAAGACCGACGCCTTCAACGCCAACCGCGAGGCGGGCGTCGTTCATCATTGCAAACATGGTTTGGACACCCTCATTTTCCATGCCTATTAGATAGCCGTCAGCGCCTTCGTCACTTTGCTGTCCAAAACCCATGATGGCTGTGGGGCTGGCATGGATACCGAGCTTGTGTTCTAGCGACAGACAATGGACGTCGTTGTGTGTGTCTAGCCCGCCGTCATCACTTACATGATTCCGCGGCACGAGAAAAAGACTGATCCCCTTGATCCCAGCTGGTGCGTCGGGAAGGCGTGCAAGAACAAAATGAATAATATTTTCCGCCCAATCGTGATCGCCGTAGGAGATGAATATTTTTTGTCCAGTGATACGGTAGTGACCGCCACAGCGCTCGGCGCAGGTGCTGATCTGGGATAAGTCAGATCCCGCCTGCGACTCGGTTAGATTCATGGTTGCCATCCAATCGCCTGAAACTAGGTTCGGCAGATAGCGCTGCCGCAAGGCATCTGTTCCTGCGTGCAATAGCAACCGTATGCCGCTTTGCGTCAGCATCGGGCCGAGTGCAAATGACAGGTTAGTGGCGTTCCAAATCTCTGATACGGCCGTCGAAAGTAATCGCGGTAAGCCCTGACCACCGTACAACGGCGGCAGGTCGAGGCCATTCCAACCGTTTTTCCGGAATAGGCGGTATGCTTCTGCAAAGCCGTCGGGTGTGCGCACGGTGCCGTTTTCAATGTAGCAACCCTGACCATCGCCACTTTGGTTGAGGGGGGCGAGGATTTCCGTGCCAAAGCGGCTAGCTTCGTTCAGGACAGCAGAGACGACATCGGTTGGGCAATCTTCAAACCCCGGCAGCAGGTCGATAGAGCCTGACCCAACCACGTCTGTCATGACGAACAGCATTTCCTCGAGAGGGGCGCGGTAGGGCATGAGATTAACTTCTGCGGAGGGGGGGAGGGGTGCTATAAAACCTTGCCAGGATTCATGATGCTCTCGGGATCAAATAGGGCTTTGATTCCTCGCATCATGTTTACCTCAATAGGTGACTTGTAGCGGGCGAGGTCACTGCGTTTTACCTCGCCGA
>CAUZNJ010000012.1:0-16757 GCA_963580965.1 Alphaproteobacteria bacterium
AACCTTGATAACGGCCATGCCGGCAGCGCTTCCGGCTTCCTCCTCAACGGACACGGATTCGAAATAATTGAGGTTTTGAATTCGTTGCCGTGAACGTTCCAGCTTCGTTGTACTAAATGCATCACCCTCGACCAGGCGGAACTCACGGCGAATCACCTTGCCCAAGGTCCGAACATTACCGACGATTTCAATACGTTCGATAAAAACTCGCGGCCCTTCCCCGACCTCAAACGTCAAATTAATTGTTTTCTCTTCCTGGTTGCGAACAACCCGGGGGTAGACATCGACAAAGGCAAAACCCCGCGCGCCAACAACATCAGAAATCGCGTTTACCGCACTATCAACAACCCGCGAATCATACCAATCACCTGACCTTATCTCCAAAGCCGCAGACAAATCTTCCACCGCCAGATCACGTAAGCGGACAACAATATCGATCTTGCCAAACTGGTATCTATCACCCTCATCAACCGTAAACGTAACGAAGAAATCTTTGCGGTCCGGTGTCAATTCAGCGACAGCAGACTGTACCTTAAAGTCTGCATAGCCCTCGTGAAGATAAAATTGGCGCAACAGTTCCCGATCAAAATTCAGTCGCTCCGGGTCAAATGTGTCATCGCTACTAAGAAAGCGATACCAGGCGGATTCCTTAGTACGAATTTCCTCTCTAAGGCGTGAATCACTATAATCCTTGTTGCCAACGAAGCGGATGCGCTCGATCTCGGTTTCCACTCCCTCGTCAATTTCAAAAACGAGATCGATCCGGTTCTGCTCTAGGGTGATAACTTTAGGTTCGACCGTCGCACCAAAGCGGCCAGTACGCCGATAGATATTCAGAATCCTTTCGACATCGTTTTGAACAGTACTCCGTGTGTAAATCACACGCGGCTTCAATGTGACTTCGGCCTTTAGAGATTCATCGGAAAGCGCCACGTTTCCTTCAAATGCAATGCGGTTGATGATCGGATTTTCAACGACATTAATCACCAGTGAGTCGCCGCGTTGAGTGATAGACACATCGTCAAACAACCCGGTCGCAAAAAGACTCTTCAGGGATCGGTCGACACGTTCGCTATCGAACGCATCCCCTTCCTGGATCAAAAGGTAAGAACGGACCGTATCCGGCTCTATACGCTGAATGCCCTCGACAACGATGTCGCGCACCACATTGCTACTCTGGGGAAAAACAGGACTCGTGTTGAGTAACAAGAATAACGCCAGCACCATAAAAATGGCGAGGCGGGAAAAATATACTCCCAGACGCTTATTATTGGCTTGCAAGGTTGGTCAACAGTTAAAATATATCGAAGTGAACAAGGTCATTCCAGGTCGCGAAAACCATCAACATGAGTACCAGAACAACACCAATCCTTAAACCGTATTCATGGATGCGTTCGCTAACTCGGTGTCCCTGAATCGCCTCGATGGCATAAAACACGAGGTGCCCACCGTCCAACATGGGCACGGGAAACAAATTAATTAGCCCAAGATTTACCGATAATGCGGCCATAAAGACAATAAGGCTGACGATTCCGCCCCGCGCCATGTCACCAGACATCTCGGCAATTCGAAGGGGGCCGCCGAGCTGATCAGCTGACTCACTGCCAGCAATCACGCCACCCAGGTAGCCGAGAATTTTTCCAGCAAGGCCGTATGTCCATTCTATAGAAAGCAAGATCGATTCGAGAGGCCCGTGCCTGATATTCTCCACATGTCCAGGGTCCGGCGTTACGCCAAGGCGTCCAATGATGCGTGGCTCTTTCGCACCTTCTCCTTGATCAACCTGCATCGGCGTTGCTGACAGCTTGATCAGCCTATCTTTTCGTTCTACGTCAAATTTCAGTTCGCGGCCCGGCGCCATAATGACAGCGGAGCGCAGTTCTTCGAACCAACGCACGCCCACTCCATCAATGGCAATGATTCGATCACCTGACTGAAATCCGGCGGCCGCGGCCGCACTGCCTTTCTGCACGGTTCCTATACCAGACAATGGTGACGGCGAACCCGCAATAAAAAACATTGCGCCGAGCAATATAATGGCAAACACAAAATTGGCGAGTGGCCCCGCGATAACCACAGCAGCCCTCTGCGGCAACCGTTTGTGGTAAAAAGATACTGCCATTTCCTTGGGCGTCATCGACCGTTCTTCTTCACCCCAACCGATCATGTCCCTTTCACCAAACATCTTAACGTATCCACCTAGGGGAATGGCACTTACCTTCCAGCGGGTCCCGGCCTTGTCGGTCCAGCCGAAAATCTCCGGACCGAAGCCAATCGAAAACACCTCGACACGAACCCGGTTAAAACGGGCGACAAGGTAATGACCCATCTCGTGCACAAACACCAAGACGGTGAGCACAATGAGAAATGGAACTACATAATCCCAGAAATTCATCAAAACAGTCATCTCTTATTTCCTGATCGGAATGTCGTGTGCGTGCACCGATACTCTAATGTACCACCGGGGCCTTATATCCAGCGACCAACGCCCGCGCTACGGCCCGGGCATCATCATCAGCAGCATGAACATCATCGAGGGTGTTCAAACTGGCGCTGGTTGTCTGTGCCAACGTGTCTTCAACGATACCGGTAATATCGAGAAATCCTATTCGACTCTCCAGAAAGCTATGTACAGCCACTTCATTAGCCGCATTCAATACGGTGGGTGCGGAGCCACCGGTTTGCAATGCCTGACGTGCCAAACGAAGTGCTGGAAACCTTTCTGGGTCCGGAGGTTCAAACGTTAGAGTGCCCACATCCTCAAGGCGAAGTCGAGGTGACGGAGCAGCCATGCGATCTGGCCAGCCAAGGGCAAAGGCTATCGGCGTGCGCATGTCCGGAGTTCCCAACTGCGCCAAAATAGAACCATCGACGTATTCCACAAGACTATGCACCACGGATTGGGGGTGAACCAAGGTATCAATCTGATCCTGCAAAACTGGAAATAGATGATAGGCCTCGATAATTTCCAATCCTTTGTTCATCATGGTTGCTGAATCGACGGAAATCTTAGCGCCCATGCTCCAGTTAGGGTGGGCAATGGCCTCAGCCGGTGAAACGGAGTGAAGAGCCTCACGGCTCATATTCCGAAAAGGTCCACCTGAAGCGGTCAGAATGATCCGTAGCACTTTATCAGGTTGATCAAAATCGAAGACCTGGAATATTGCGCTGTGTTCTGAATCAACCGGCAATAGAGTCGCCCCGTGGCGACGGATTTCCTGAATGAAAAGATCCCCCGCACAAATCAAGCATTCCTTGTTGGCTAGAGCCACCACGGCGCCACGGCGAGCCGCCATGAGCGTTGGGCGCAAACCCGCCGCTCCAACAATGGCCGCCATGACCCAGTCGGCTGGTCGGTCAGCAGCCTCCGAGACAGCATCGGGGCCGGCTGCAGCTTCTATGCCAGTTCCGGCAAGAGCATCTTTAAGATCCTCATAACGGGATGCGTCCGCAACCACGGCAAGACGCGCCCGCAACTTTTTTGCCTGCGCAGCCAGAAGTTCGACACGGCTATTAGCAGTAAGAGCCTCAACAAGGAAAGAATCAGGACACCGTCCTATAAGATCCACCGTATTCTGGCCGATAGACCCTGTCGACCCGAGAATGGTGACGCTACGCGGCGCTGGCCTGATTACGGCATTATTGACAGTCATGATGGTAATCCACCGTCGGCTATATGATAAAGAACCACCGCAATAGCCGCGATCAACAAACCATCGACCCGGTCAAGCAGCCCACCGTGACCGGGTATAATATTTCCAGAATCCTTGGCTCCAAAATGCCGCTTAACCCAAGACTCAAAAAGGTCTCCAGCTTGTGACAGTGCACCAACGACGGCGCCAGCAAACCCAAGAGCAGCAAGCCGAATAGAATCAATCGACAGGTCCGGCTGGTCACTCAACAAGCCAACAACAATACCCGCCACTGCAGAACAAGCCATACCACCGATAAGACCCGCCCAGGTTTTTCCAGGACTAATCGCCGGCGCCAGCTTCGCCCCGCCAATTACCCTTCCGACAGCATATGCGCCAATATCCATGGCCCACACGACGGCAAGAAGCCAAAAGAAAGTTATGCGGCCGGCAGCACTATCGCCGCGGACCCAGATCAGCGCCACGCAAGCAAGGCCGACATAGACAATTCCTAGAGCTAACCAGCGGGCCCTTAACGCGGCCGGAATCCTATGTTCAGCCAAAAATACGGCACATCCAGCCAATACGGCACCCACCCCTAGCGCCCCAATAGCCTCACTAGGCCGGGATGCGCTCGCAAAAAATACCGCAGCCACCGTGCTGATAACCATCACCGCAACCGAAAGAAATCTCCGCCCATTCACACAAAGCCGACACCATTCAATGCTCATGACGACGGCCGCAAGAGCGATAAATATCGTAAAGTAAGGCGGGCCAGCATGAACGAGCAGGAGCACGACCGGTGCCAGGACAACTGCCGAAAGAACACGCTTGAAAAGCTCTCCGGTCGAATGATCAGCCAACTGCGGCGCCATAACGACGATCACGGCCATGGAATTCCTTCACGGCGCCCTCAAACGCCTCACTTCCAAAATCGGGCCACAACGTATCAACGAAGAGGAATTCAGTATAGGCCATCTGCCAAAGCAGAAAATTGCTGATGCGCTGTTCACCGCTGGTACGGATAAGCAAGTCAGGGTCGGGGAAATCAACTGTAAGCAAATGATTCGCCAGCATATCTTCATCAATTTTTTGCACATCGATGTCACCGGAAACGGCCTTGGAGGCCATGGCTTTTGCCGCGGCAACAATTTCACCCCGGCCGCCATAACTCAAGGCGATGATGAGGGTCATGCGTTGCCCCGCCGACGTTCTTTTTTCAGCGTCTTTAATAAGATCAACGATGTCAGGCGCCAGCCTTTCACAGTCACCGATCACCCGGAGCCGAACGCCGCTATCGGCAAGAAATTTAAGCTCGTTGCGCAGATAGAGCCGCAGGAGCCCCATCAGATCACTGATCTCCGCAGACGGGCGTTTCCAATTCTCAGATGAAAACCCAAACAGCGTTAAATAGGAAACGCCCATTTTGGCCGCGGCTTCAACGACTGCCCTAACAGATTCAGCACCACGCCGATGGCCCGCTGTTCGAGGCAAGCCACGCTGATGCGCCCAGCGGCCATTGCCATCCATGATAATGGCAACATGCAATGGCGGTTGCGTAACAACTGCTAGCGGCGAAATGGGCGTCATTAAGGTTAGACCTGCATAATTTCTTTTTCTTTATGGGCGAGAACCTCATCGATTTTCTCGATATATTGATTTGTCAGACCCTGGATTTTTTGTGAAACCTTTTTTTGCTCGTCCTGGGACATCTCGCCGTCTTTCTCGAGCCGCTTCAATTCATCCATACCATGACGACGGACATTCCGCGCAGCCACTCGCGCTTCCTCCGCATACTTTCCAGCGACCTTGCTAAGCTCCGTACGACGCTCTTCGGTCAGTGCAGGAATTGGCACGCGTATAACCTGCCCCTCCGCTGACGGATTGAGGCCCAAGCCCGCCTCGACAATTCCCTTCTCGACGGCCTTCACCAGACCCTTATCCCAAACCTGCACAGTCAACATCCTCGAATCAGGAACACTGACGTTACCGACCTGATTCAGCGGAACCCTTGATCCATAGGCCTCGACCTGAACATGCTCCAATAGGCCAGTGGAAGCACGTCCTGTACGCAGCCCCGAGAACTCTCTTTGCAACACGTCTGCGGCACCTTCCATTCGCCGCTCGAGGTCCTTGGTCATGCTCATGAGATCGTTTTCAGCCACCACCCCCCCCTTCCGAAATGATCGTGTAGCGACCGGCCCCGGTCACCACCTGGGCGAAAGCGCCCGGTGTGTGAAGCGAAAATATTAGAATAGGAACCTTGTTATCACGCGCCAAAGCGATGGCCGCTGTATCCATAATCTTTAGATCACGACTCAAAACATCTTGGAATGTTAGAGAATCATAACGCTTAGCCTCTGGATTCGTCTTGGGATCGGCACTGTAGACGCCATCGACCTGGGTTGCTTTTAAAAGCGCATCGCAACCCATCTCCGACGCCCGAAGGGCCGCTGCGGTATCGGTGGTAAAAAAAGGATTCCCAGTGCCCGCCGCAAAGATAACGATCCGCCCTTTTTCCATATGGCGAATGGCCCGACGGCGGATATAAGGCTCGCAAACGGTTGCCATTGGAATAGCAGAAAGCACGCGGGTTTGGAGCCCCGCACGCTCAAGAGCACTTTGCACCGCTAGTGCATTCATTACGGTAGCCAACATGCCCATATAGTCGGCACTTGTTCGTTCAATAGTTTTTGCCGCCTCCGAAACGCCACGGAAGATGTTGCCGCCGCCTATAACGAGACAAATCTGGGTACCCATGTTGAATACGTCGCGGACTTCCTCTGCAACGCGCGTAACTGTTGTTGGATCAAGGCCATAAGGTCGACCCCCCATCAATCCCTCGCCAGAGAGCTTAAGCAGCACACGGCGATAGTTGGGTGATGAAGGCATCTTAGCGAACCGATCCCAGATGTTGTCGGAGGTAATAAATTTGATTGATCTTTGCACGTATTCCGATTTTACGAACCAAGTAAATCATACACGATGCGGCAACCGAATTTCTCACACATTCTCGCCCACTACACCGAAATTGGGGAACGCTCACGGTTTGTCAGGCGCTCGCGACTGCAGCAACCTCGGCGGCAAAGTCCTGCTCTTCACGCTCGATACCCTCGCCAAGCAAAAATCGGACAAAGCCGGCAACTGCAACCGGTGTACCAATAGCAGCAGAAAGATTCTCAACCGCCTTTCCGACGCTGTTTTCTCCATCAATAACGAATGTTTGTTCAAGTAAGCAAGATTCCTCATAGAACTTTCGCACGCGACCTTCGACCATCTTTTCGATGATATTTTCAGGCTTTCCTAAAGCTCGGGCCTGCTCCTTAAAAATTTCTCGCTCACGGTCGACTACAGTCGCATCAATTTGGTCGCGACTGACCGCCATCGGCGCCGACGCTGCCACATGCATGGCAACCTGGCGGCCAAACTCATTCAGCCGCACCGGATCGCCCGTAGATTCCAGCGCGACAATTACACCGATCTTGCCAAGGCCGGCAGTCAGCGAGTTATGCACATATGATGCAACGATACCTGTTTCCACGGAAAGCACACTCGCACGGCGCAAATTCATATTTTCGCCGATGGTAGCGATCATATGGGTCAACTCCTCTTCGACCGAACGCCCGTCTCCATACGCAACCGATTTAAGTTTCTGTTCGTCGCCTCTGGTGGCTAGAGCCAGTTCAGAAACTTTAGCGACAAACCCTTGAAACGCATCGTTACGGGCAACAAAATCAGTCTCCGAATTAACTTCGACCACGGCACCGTTTGTTCCCGAGATGGCAACGCCAACTAGTCCTTCGGCAGCGATCCGGCCCGCCTTCTTCGCCGCCGCAGCCAGCCCCTTCGAGCGCAACCAGTCGACAGCTGCCTCAATGTCCCCACCCGTCTCGCCCAGCGCCTTCTTGCAGTCCATCATGCCGGTGCCGGTTTTTCCCCGGAGCTCCTTGACCAAGGCCGCCGTGATTTCAGCCATCTTAAACCTCATTCTCTTAAAAATAGACTAAAGTACAGAAATTACACATAAATTAGAATCTCACGATGCTTCCAAATCTTCCTTACTAGCCTGAACAGAAGCACCATCATCCACGGACGGCACTACTACAGCCAATTCACCAGCTGCAGCAACGTTCGCGTCAGCCGGCTTAACATCCGCAGCAGCTACAATATCCGTCGCAGGCGAGTCCGCGGGATCCGTCGCAGGCGAGTCCGTGGGCATTTCGGGAGGGAGCTCCTCAATGACTGGATTTACCTGCTCGCCAATATCGCCACCACCACGCGCCATTTCCACCTGAATGCCGTCGAGCACGGAAGCAACAATTAAATCGCAATACAGGTTGACCGCTCGCTGGGCGTCGTCATTACCCGGGATCGGGAAATTGATACCGGCGGGATTGCTGTTGCTATCGACAACGCCTACCACTGGGATGCCAAGCTTATTGGCTTCGGCAACAGCAATGGCTTCCTTGTTAGTATCGACAACAAATAACACATCTGGGAGGCCTCCCATTTCCTTAATGCCACCCAACGCTCTCTCCAGCTTTTCGCGTTCCCGAGTTAGACGCAGGAGTTCCTTCTTGGTAAGTCCAATAGAGGTGTCAGAGCTGAGCTGAGTTTCAACATCCCGCAAGCGCTTAATGGACTTTGAGATAGTTGCCCAATTGGTCATCATGCCGCCAAGCCAGCGGTGATTAACATAATATTGCCCGCAACGACTGGCCGCATCGGCAACGCGCTCGGAGGCTGCTCGCTTCGTCCCCACAAACAATACCCGCCCGCCACTCGCGGCAACGTTGCGCACCGCTTGCAATGCCTCGTAAAGCATCGGCACGGTCTGCTGTAGATCGATGATGTGGATGCCATTGCGAACGCCAAACAGGTAAGGCTCCATCCGCGGATTCCACCGGCGGGTGCTATGGCCAAAATGCACGCCAGCCTCTAGAAGCTGGCGCATGGTAAACGTTGGCAATGCCATGATTTAGATCCTTTTCCGGTTATGCCTCCGTGGGCGCCGTCTAGAAAGGTTTCCAGACACCGGAGCGACCAACCAGCCTATGAGGGCAACATTGCCATGGCCGGGGCCGCAAGCCCACGTGCGATATGCCGACTAGATAGCCGCCAATGCGTCAGAATACAAGACCCTCGCACTATGGTCCCGGGATCTGAAGCCTAAAGCTCTCTGACCTCGGCAATCCCGGGAATGGCTTTCACGGCCTTCATTATTTCAGGGGAAATCACATAGCGGCCAGGCAAGTCGATTTCGACCTCGGTCACAGCATCCAGGCGGGAGATAACCTTGACCAGACCACCATTGCGCCGACCGTCTACATTTCCACCAGTCAGGGCCAAATGTAGGGACGCGAGCCCGTCGGTGGTATCCATGTAAACCTTCAAGCCCGCTGCCGAACGAGCGGCCAAGCGTTCCAGCGGCTCGATCTGATGGGCGGTCAGCCGAATGGCATTACCCTCAAATTGAGCCGACGCCTTGATTGCCAGAGACATGCCTGCATCCAGAAAGTCGCAGCATACTGCCAGCAACTCCGAGAAAACCATAACCTCGTACATCCCGGATCCGTCTGACATCTGCAACCAGGCAAACCGACCGCCGTTACGCGAGGTTCGTTCTTTGCGGGAGATCACCGTCCCCGCCAGCTTGACCGCCTTAGACTGTCCCGATGCCTGCACTTGGGCAAAAGATTGCACGCCTTCTCGCCGCAAGCTGGGTGCAAAGGCATCAAGAGGATGAGCGGAAAGGTAGAAGCCAATAGCATCGAACTCCTCCTTCAGCCGATCGACCGGTGACCAATCGGGCCCCGCCGACAGCATGATGGCTGGTGGTTCAGCGCTGGCACCGTTAAACAAGCCAAGTTGGTTGCTGTCCCGATCCGATGCCGCCGCGTTAGCATGCCGCATGATCAGTTCGGCCGCTTCACACACCCGACGGCGATTACTCTCCTGCTTATCAAAGGCACCGGCACGGCCAAGGTTTTCGATTAGCCGTTTATTAACGTGGCGCGGATCGACGCGGCGAGCAAAATTCGCGAGGTCATCGAAAGGGCCATTTTTTTCTCGTTCAGCAATAATCGCTTCCATTGCCGCTGACCCAGCATTCTTAATAGCGGCAAGGGCGTAGCGGATGGCGCCCTGACCGCCAGCCGCAGCCGTCCCCCGCTCAACGCCAAACGTGACCTCAGATTTATTAATGTCAGGAGGTAGGATACTAATATCAAGCCTCTGTAATTCCTGTCTAAATCCATTAAGTTTATCAGTATTATTAATATCTAATGTCATCGATGCTGCCAGAAATTCCACCGGATAGTGAGCTTTGAAATAGGCAGTCTGATAGGCAATCAGCGCATAAGCGGCGGCGTGCGACTTATTGAAGCCATAGCCGGCAAATTTAGCTACAAGATCAAAGATATAAGACGCCTGTTTTTGCGGCACGTTCTTGGCTACAGAACCATCAACAAATGCTTGGCGCTGCTCGTCCATTTCCGATTGAATTTTTTTACCCATGGCGCGACGCAGCAGGTCGGCACTGCCAAGGCTGTAACCGGCGAGCTCCTGGGCGATTTGCATCACCTGTTCCTGATAAATCATGATCCCGAAGGTTTCCTTCAGAATACCTTCCAGAGATGGATATAGATAATCGACATCCTCCTCCCCGTGCTTGCGCCTGATATAGCTTGGGATATTATCCATTGGGCCGGGCCGGTACAGGGCCACGACGGCGATGATGTCTTCAAACGTATCAGGGCGCAGCTTGCGCAAAACATCGCGCATACCTGCACTTTCTAATTGAAATACCCCCGCCGTATCGGCCCGGCCGAGCATCTCGAATGTCTTGGCATCATCCAAAGGGAAACGCGTCAGGTCGACCGTGACGCCAGCCTTTGCCAGAAGTTTCACCGCAGTAGACAGCACAGTCAGTGTCTTCAGGCCAAGAAAATCAAACTTTACCAGACCCGCCATCTCCACGTACTTCATACTAAATCCGCTGACTGGCATATCAGACCGGGGATCACGATATAGTGGGATTAGATGATCGAGCGGCCGGTCACCGATGACAACGCCCGCTGCATGCGTTGAAGCGTGGCGGTTGAGTCCTTCCAGCCGATGCGATAAGTCGAACAGGCGCTTCACGGACTCATCACCGTCAATCATCGCCTTAAACTGCGGATCGGCATCCACGGCCTGACGCAAAGTCACGGGACTGGCGGGGTTATTAGGCACCATCTTGCAAATTCGATCGACCTGCGAATAGGGCATATCAAGCACCCGACCGACATCGCGCAGCACCGCCCTTGCTTGCAACTTACCGAAGGTGATGATCTGCGCCACCCGATCGCGGCCGTAACGTTCCTGTACGTGGCGGATGACTTCGTCACGCCGATTCTGACAGAAGTCGATATCGAAATCCGGCATGGATACACGTTCGGGATTAAGAAATCTTTCAAAAAGAAGGCCGAATTGTAGTGGGTCCAAATCGGTGATGGTCAACGACCAAGCAGCCACCGAACCGGCGCCCGAGCCTCGGCCCGGGCCAACAGGAATATCATGCGCTTTAGCCCAGCGGATGAACTCCGAAACAATAAGAAAATAGCCCGCAAAGCCCATCTCGATGATGACTTTAAGTTCATACTGCAATCTCTTTCGGTAAGGCTTTGCCGCCGCCTCCCGAGTGACAGCATCCATGTCCGAGGTAAAGACACTCGATTGCAGCCGTTGCTCCAAACCCTTAAAGGACTGGTCATGGAGTTCTTCCGCCTCGTCACGTCCGTTGTCGTCTGAGAAGGGTGGCAAGATAGGCGCCCGAGTCTTGACCATAAAGGCACAACGCCGGGCGATGACGACGGAATTATCGACTGCCTCCGGCAGATCAGCGAACAGAACCCGCATTTCATCAGGCGTCTTCAGTCTATATTCAGGACTGGAACGGCGACGGCTTGACTGGGTAACATAATTCCCGTCGGCAATGCACAACAACGCGTCATGGGCCTCGTACATATCAGCATCGAGAAAGTATGCATCGTTTGTAGCCACAAGGGGGAGATCATACTGATAGGCAAGCTCAATCAGGGCCTCTTCGATGGCTTCCGCCACTGGATCGCCAAGCCTCGACAACTCCAGATATAGTCTGCCTGGAAATGCTGCCGCCAGGGCCAGAAGCGTCTTCTCAGCGGCCTCACCCTGTCCTGACGCCAGCAAGCGCCCTACCGGACTTTGCGAACCACCGCAAAGGCAAATTAGGCCTTCGCTATGAAATTCCAGCACAGCAGCCGCTACCTGCGGCCGATGCATCTCCCCCGTTTCCAGATAACTTTTACTGATGAGCTTTAGTAGGTTGGCATACCCAGTCTCGTTCTGAACCAGAAGAACAACAGTGTCCCGGTCAGGTTGCGTTGAAGCCGCAAGGCGTTGTCTATCCGCCTCGGCCGTAAGGCTAAGCTGGCAACCAACGATTGGTTGCACGCCCCCATTTAACGCAGCCAAACAAAACTCAAGAGCGCCAAAAAGGTTGTCTGTATCCGTAATCGCGACAGCCGGCATTTCCCGCTCAACACAGGTCTTTATCAGCTCAGGAATGCGAATCGCGCCTTCCGACAGAGAATAGGCGGTGTGGACGCGAAGATGTACGAATCCAGCATAAGACATACTGAGCATGATCTCACAGCCGGTGCAGAGTTAAAACGAAATATACGAAGATCTATCCACGAACGTCGAGCTTACCGGTCAGGCAGGGACGAGCTGCCCATCTTCCAGCCGCACAACTCTGTCCATACGCGATGCAAGATCCGCGTTATGCGTCGCGATGACAGCAGCAAGACCGGCTCCACGCGCCAACTTTAGTAAAATATCAAAGACATCTGCCGCCGTATCTGGATCCAGGTTTCCTGTTGGCTCATCCGCAAGCAACAGGCGCGGCGTGTTAGCAATGGCCCGGGCGATGGCAACCCGCTGCTGTTCGCCACCCGACAAGCGTGCCGGCCGATGGCTCGCCCTATCTTCTAGCCCCATCCATTCAAGAACTTCTTCGGCGCGCGTGCCCGCTTCTGCTTTTGACCTGCCCGCTATTATCTGTGGAATAACGATGTTTTCACGAGCGTTAAATTCCGGCAAAAGGTGATGGTACTGGTAGACAAATCCGAGATTCTCGCGGCGCATAGTGGTCCGTTCGTCATCACCCAGCCCATCGCAGACGCGCCCACAGATGCTAACGCTTCCAGAATCCGCATTCTCCAGAAGGCCGGCGATATGCAACAGGGTGGATTTTCCAGCTCCAGAGGGACCAACCAAGGCAACAATTTCTCCGGGATCCACAGCAAGATTCGCTCCACGTAAAATTTGCAACGCGCCACTTTCCTGCCGGAATGCACGTTTAACTTTCTCAAGGCGTAGAACATGGCCGGTATCATTCATACCGCAGGGCCTCGGCAGGGTCTGTCCGCGCTGCGCGCCAAGATGGATAAATCGTTGCTAGAAACGAAAGGCCAAGACCCATGACAACGACCCAAAACACCTCGACCGGATCGATAATCGCCGGCAATTGAGAAAGAAAATAGATTTCGGCAGCGAACAAGTCGCCACCTGTTAAGCTTTCGATTCCGCGACGTATTGACTCAATATTATAGGAAAAAGAAAGCCCTAGCACGACCCCACAGGCCGTTCCAAGAATGCCAATACTCGCACCGGCTAAGAAGAAAATGCGCAGCACCATGCCCCGCGTCGCGCCCATGGTACGCAAGATGGCAATATCCCGACCCTTGTCCTTCACCAGCATGATCAAGCTCGAAATAATGTTGAAAGCTGCCACCAAAATAATCAGTGTCAAAATCAGAAACATGACGTTGCGTTCAACTTGGATGGCATTAAAAAACGCGGCATTGGCCTGCTGCCAATCATGAATCCGCACTGGTACATCAATAGACCCATGAATGGCGTTTCGGATCCGAGTCACATGATCCGGATTATCTATAATAACTTCCAGATTGCTGGCGGCGGCAGGCAAGTCAAAATAAACTTGGGCGGCATCTATTGGCATGAAAATGAAACTAGAATCATATTCGTACATGCCAATATGGAAGGTCGCCACAACCCGATAGGCACGCATACGCGGTACAGTACCAAAGGCGGTAACATTACCTTTTGGAGAAATCAGCATGACCTTGTCTCCAATTTTCACGCCGAGCCGTTCTGCCAGCCGGCTGCCAATAAGCAATGCATCATCGCCATGAAAATCTGAGAGATCGCCAGCCTGAATATTGTCCGCAACAATAGGGCGGCGGGCGATCGCTTCCGGTCGCATACCACGGACAACTGCACCCTGCGCAGTACCGCGCGCAGAAGCCATAACTTGTCCTTCTATCATCACGCTGACATCGACAACCCCGTCGATCAGGCTAACCTGATTGGCGAGTCCATCGAAGCCCGGCAGAGTATTTGACGGCCCATGGATGCTGAGATGACCATTAAGGCCGAGAATGCGTGATAGCAATTCCTGCCGAAATCCGTTCATCACCGCCATAACAACAATGAGAGTGGCGACCCCGAGCGCGAGCCCGAGTAAGGAAAACCAGGCAATGACCGAAATAAACCCCTCCCGCCGCCGGGCCCGCAAGTAGCGCATAGCCATCATCCACTCGAAAGCAGAGAACATTGGTTTAGGAGTACTCCTGGAGCGAGTTGGTCATATGCCTCACCTGTCGATCATAAGCCGAGGCGGTTCATAACGGCTGCGGATGATAGCTCTTCCCGGTCACCCCCGGCACGTCTTTTGAATTCGACGGTGCCTGCATTGACCCCGCGCGGTCCGACGACGAGTTGATATGGCAAACCAATGAGATCCATTTCCGAGAACTTCACTCCTGCCCGCTCCGCCCTATCGTCATAAAGGACATCAATACCACCATGCGTGAGTTTGCCGTATAGGTCATCGCAGACAGCCACACATTCCGCATCGTCCGTTTTCAAATTGATCAGACCAACCCGATAAGGTGCTACGGATTCAGGCCATATAATTCCATTCTCATCATGAGATGCTTCGATTATGGCGCCAACAAGTCGGGAAACACCGATGCCATAGGAACCCATTTCGACCGGCACCTCGATGCCGTCCTGATTGCTAATCACTGCCCCAAGCTTACTCGAATATTTAGTGCCAAAATAAAAGATATGACCGACCTCGATACCTCGAGCCGCAAGTAAAGCCTCGCCCAGTTCGGTCTCCTTCGTGGGATCGTGCATTTCGTCGGTCGCCGCATAGGCAGAAGTCCATTGGTCAACAATAGGCTGCAGATCACTATCGTAATCAACGTCATCACTGGGGACGGGATACTCGAGCACGTCCCTATGATAAAAAACCCCAGATTCGCCCGTATCAGCCAAGATGATGAACTCATGACTCATGTCACCGCCAATGGGACCACTTTCGGCCTTCATTGGGATAGCCTTCAAGCCCAATCGGTCAAATGTCCGAAGATAGGATACGAACATGCGATTGTAGGAATTCCGGGCGCCTTCAAAATCTAAGTCGAACGAATAGCTATCTTTCATCAGAAATTCGCGGCCGCGCATGATGCCGAAACGTGGCCGCACTTCATCACGGAATTTCCATTGTATATGATAGAGAATTTTGGGAACATCACGGTAACTGCGCGCCGCATTGCGAAAGATATCTGTGATCTGTTCTTCGTTGGTCGGACCATAAAGCATTTCGCGCTCGTGACGGTCCTGAATGCGCAGCATTTCCTTGCCATAGTCGTCATAACGACCGCTTTCGCGCCACAGATCTGCCGGCTGGATGGTCGGCATCAGCATTTCCTGGCATCCTGCCCGATCCTGCTCCTCCCTGACGATTTGTTCAATCTTCCTCAGCACGCGGAAGCCGAGCGGCAACCATGAATAAATACCTGCACTAGACTGGCGGATCATGCCCGCACGCAACATCAGCCGGTGCGACACAACTTGCGCCTCGGCCGGGTTTTCTTTCAGGGTTGGGAGAAACAAGCGTGAACGGCGCATTAAAATCTCGTGTAGAGAGAGTCTGACAAAGGAGCACGAACTGTAGGCAATGCATCCCCCCTTGTCCACGACCGCCAGCCCATCATTGGCCTATGCCCAGCTTGGTTTGAAAACTGTTAGCGGTATCTTTGGAATACAATTTGTTTAATGGCTGTACGTTGGAGGTCACGCAACCACTGTTGAAAAAGTATTCAATACGGCCGATGGCTATTTTGCCTTCTTATCGCTCGAAAATGCAGGGATCGTCCGTGAGACAGAAAAACTGAAGATATCTAGTAGTCGAAGCGCGGGGCAGCACCCGGCATCTGCCAGTAATGTCGGCTTTCTTCGACACCTACCTCGGGCGCCGGGAGATGGGGTGCAAGACGCTGATAATCTTTCTTGCCGATTGTTACGAGGTATTCTTTCCATAATTCTGGTCGATGGGACATACATTACCCAGCAGAAATACAGCGATGCTCGACATCACGCCAAAAATTTACATGGAAATCACCACTATGTTCTAAAACTCGAGAAAAGCGGAATATGTCTATCTTTCCTTTTTTTGATTGATCAACCCTTGCGGCCTTCTATGGCTGGATTTCCAAGCCCCGAACCATCCACGGCGGCCGCTGCAGCGCAATAATTTCATGAATGGGGCACGAAAGCCGGTGAGCTCCAGGTAAATAGCCAATGCTCATTAGAAATTCACCTACAATCTCGCCACCAGTGAACTTGAAAGCCTGGCCAAAAGTTTTCACCCATGCCGCCTTATCCCGCGCGGGCTGCGCTGCAATCCATGCAGAAAACCCTCCATTTCTATCACGCAATGCGCGGATACGGCATGCGTTCTCAATCACCGCCGCCACCTTCAGCCGGTTCCTAATAATCCCTGGATCACCGAGGAGGCGGGCAATATCGGTTTCGCCATATGTGACAATCTTATCGATAGAAAAGCCATCAAATGCAGCATTGAGTGTCCGGCGCTTGCGCAGGATCAGCTCCCACGAAAGCCCAGCCTGAAATATTTCCAGACAGAGCCTTTCAAACAGCACAGTCTCGTCCTCGGTGGGAAAACCTCTCTCCTTGTCATGATAAAACCCGTGCAACGAATGCCCCGCCGCA
>CAUZNJ010000013.1:0-16713 GCA_963580965.1 Alphaproteobacteria bacterium
AGGCTTTTACTCTCACCCCCCCGGCGGGACGCCAAGCAGGGGAAATGCGCTAAGCGCATGGGGTGGGTCGATGGGTTCGGCGTGATGCAGGAAGGTTGGCCCAACTTCGGCGAAGGATGTAACGCCGAGAAGGCCGAGGGCAATGCGTACTTCTTCTTCAAGAAGGGTCAGGGCCCGGACCAGGCCCCTGACGCCTGCGGCACCTAGGGCCAGACCTTGCAGGCGGCCGAGGCCGACGCATTCCGCGCCACTAGCGATTGCCTTGACCACGTCCGTGCCGCGCATAAAGCCGCCGTCAACCCAGACCTTGGCGCGCCCTGCGACGACATCGACTATTTCTGGGAGGACATCCAAAGCACCGCGGCCATGGTCGAGTTGACGTCCGCCGTGATTGGAAACGTAAATGGCAGCGACGCCCATTTGAGCTGCAATAGCGGCGTCCTCGGCGGTGGCGATACCTTTAATAACCAGGGGATAGTCAGGATGTGTTTCGATAAACCGGTGCACCTCCCGCCAGCTCAAAGACATCTGATATTCGCGCCCCTTGACGTTTTGGCGCCACGGTTTGGCGTAGCGGCTAGTGATGTCGCGTTCGCGACGGCTGTAGTGGGCCGAATCGACAGTCATACAAAAGGCGAAGTAGTTGTTGTCGATGGCCCGTTTGACGATCTCATCGACAGCGGCGTCATCGCCACGGACATAAAGCTGGTAGATGCGTGCATTGTCGGCAGCTTTTGCCGTTTCCTCGAGACCCGGAAAGCAGGCGGAGCTTAACATGTGTGGAACGCCGAATTCGGCGGATGCCTTGCCGCAAGCAGCGGCGCCTTCAGGGTCAAAAGCCTCGACACCACCAATGGGGGCCAACAAAAGTGGAAGCCGAGTGGGGCGCCCAAGCACGGTTCCCGTCACGTTGACTGTACGCACGTCACGCAGCACGCGTGGACGGAAGGCTACAGAATCAATCGCGCGGCGATTGCGCTTCATCGTTGTCTCAGTTTCCGTTGCACCCATAAGATAGTCCCAATGCTGCGGATGCAAACGGCGTCGTGCTGCAGCGACAATCTCGTGTAGGGTCTGGAATTCGTCTTCTTCTTCGGGCGTGTCGGACATTTCGTATAGCCTTCTTGGTGGGTGTATTTCTGAACGTTTCTACTACGACGCCTGAAAGGCGGTGGCCTCCTCTTTATAGGGCAACCTACTCGCCGGGGCCACTACATGGTGCAGCAAGTAGGCGGTGGTGCTTGAGGCTTTATCAGGTTCGTTCTAAATAGCGGAGTGAGTTCAAACGAGGAGAGCTAACCCATGGCCGCAGAGACTGATGCCATCGTTCAGAAAATCAAGCAGTCGTTGGAACTGCTGAGGAGGCACCTTTGACTATGATAATGCAGTATTACGCCTGCAAGAACTGAACGCTCAGGTTGAGCAGCCGGACCTTTGGAATAAACCGGAGGCGGCACAGGCGGTGATGCGGGAGCGTACTGGTCTGGATGCGGCGATCTGCGGTATTGATTCCATGATCCGTGAATTATCGGACAATTTAGAACTCATCGAACTCGGTGAATCTGAAGGCGATGCGGGTATTGTTGCGGAGGCAATGGCGGGACTTGAGGCATTGTGCGGCCGTGCTGCGAAGGCCGAACTCGGCACTTTGCTCTCGGGAGAGGCGGACACCAATGATTGCTACCTGGAGGTCCACGCAGGTGCCGGAGGTACCGAGGCCCAGGACTGGACTGAAATGATGGTACGCATGTACACCCGTTGGGGGGAACAGCGTGGCTATAAGGTGGAATGGTTGGAGGAAAGCCAGGGCGAAGAAGCAGGCATCAAGTCCGCGACACTGAAATTCTCCGGGGACAATGCCTATGGCTGGATGAAAACGGAAACCGGTGTGCACCGGTTGGTTCGGATTTCACCCTACGATTCCAGCGCTCGGCGGCACACCAGCTTTGCTTCTGTCGGTGTTTATCCGGTAATTGATGACCGCATCGCAATTGAGATTGAAGACAAGGACTTGCGCATCGATACTTATCGTGCGTCGGGTGCCGGGGGCCAGCATGTCAACCGGACAGACAGTGCTGTACGAATTACCCATATCCCGACCAATATCGTCGTGCAGTGCCAGAATGACCGCTCCCAGCATCGTAACCGGGCAACCGCCATGGAAATGCTGAAGGCACGGCTTTACGAACGGGAGTTGGCTATTCGGGAGACCCAGGCGCAGGCTGACCACGCCGCCAAAACTGATATCGGCTGGGGCCATCAGATTCGCTCTTATGTTTTGCAGCCATACCAAATGGTCAAGGATTTGCGCACGGACGTGGAAACTAGCAATACCCAAGGGGTATTGGACGGTGACCTTGATGACTTCATGGCTGCGGCCCTTGCCCAGCGAGTCAAAGGAAAGGCGGATGAAGCGGGCGCCAGTGGCTGATTAAGGGATTGTTTGCCTGCTCTAGAAAATATTCCTTGGACAGAATTTGGCACAGTATTCTTAACGGTTGTTTCGATGTTGGCGCGTAGCTGTTAGCAACCCTCCCACCTTTCTTGCTGTGCCTTTGGATGGGCTACCTGCAGCAACCCGTGGCGAAATTGGTAAGAACCTATGGTAGGTTGGCGAAAATAGTCAGAGTTTGTTCTTCGGGTTTACCTTTGGCATCCACTTCACCGTAATAATAGGCTTCAGGCATCACATTCCTCCATTTGCATGGGTAATCCTGGCGTAGATCGTTAGGGTGTTATGCCGAGTCTAGCGTGTACGATCTCAGGGAAGAGGTCCGATGCGATAGTCACCCTCGCCTTACAGAGATCTGAGGGATTGCAATACGGCCTCGGCATGGCCTGGTACCTTTACTTTGCGCCATGCTTCGTGGACTTTTCCTGTTGCGTCGATTAGAAAGGTGGACCGGTCAATACCCATATACTTGCGGCCATACATGCTTTTTTCGACCCAAACACCGTAGGCTTCGCACAAGGTACAGTCTTCGTCTGCAACCAAAGTGAAAGGCAGATTGTATTTGGACTTGAATTTATCGTGTCGTGCGACGCTGTCGCGAGATACGCCGACGACCACCCCACCAAGATCTTTGATTTCGGAAAGAGCTTCGCCAAAGGCGATTGCCTCTTTAGTGCAGCCCGAAGTATCGTCCTTTGGATAGAAGTACAATATGACCTTCTTTCCTTTCAGGTCTTTCATGGCAAGGGTGTTCCCACCATCAGTGAATAGGTTGAATGCCGGGGCGTTGTCTCCGGGCTTAACTGTCATGTTGAGTTCTCCTTTTCTTGTTCGCAGTTGCTCTCTTGCTGGGGCAAAATTCTTTGCAGGAGTTGCCCCCCATCCGCATCAACGGCTATACCTTTAATCCAGATGGCGAAGCCGGGGTTGGCTGTCTCTGCTGCATTACTTAGGCGCCCGATGCTGCGGGCAGCACGGCTCAAATCGGCGATGCGCGGGAGCCTTTCCTAGTCGATGTTGATGCCTACCAGATATATGATCGGAGCTCCGAATTTCTGCACACTGCGGGAAGCTCACAAAGTGGTCAAGATGTACGCCGATGTGGAGCTAAATTGTTGTCCCAACGCTTACTCAAGATAATCTTGCGGATCGTATCGGGCTTATTCGTGGCAATGGCCGTCCTGTCGATTGCCCTTATTTGGCGGCTCCAGTCCGGTCCTATATCGCTTAATTCTTTGACACCCTATATCGAGCGAGCCCTCAATTCTGATGGCGCGCGATACGAAATTGCGATCGGCGAAACGGTTCTCATATGGGCTGGTTGGGGCCGAACTTTTGATGTCCGCATGCTTAACGTCCAGGCATCAGATACTGACGGCCGCAGTATCATTCAAGTCCCTGAGATAGGGGTTTCCTTTAGCCTCCCGGCCTTGCTTCGCGGCATTATTGCCCCAAAGTCAATCGAGGTTTTTCGGCCGGAACTACACCTCGTCCGTGATATAGGGGGGCAGTTTGCACTGGATCTTGGCGAGGATGTGCTGAGTCATGGAAATTTGTTAGAACGGATAGCTGGAATCATTGCTTCTGCGCCTTCACCCAGCAATCCGATCAGCTATCTAGAGCGCTTCGACCTTATTAAAGCCCAGCTTCTTCTGGAAGATGTTTCCAAGGGCTGGTCGATGCGGATGCCTGTTACATATCTGAATATTAAGCGCGATGAATCCGGCTCAAAAATGGAAGCGACATTGAATGTACCTCTCGGGGGTACTGTCGCTGATATCTTCGTCCGGGCCGCATACCTTGATGGCAAGGGAGTGACGACAACAATTCAATTTGATGATGTCAGCCCTCGCGCTCTGGCCTATGCCGTGACGCCCCTGCAACAACTGGCTGCGGTTGATGCCGCCGTTAGCGGTACTTTAAAGATTGGTTTGACTAAGGATGGCAGCGTCGAACGCATGCGCCTGGAGGTTTCGGCTGCCACGGGTACCCTTCACTTGCCAGAGGCAGGCATAGGTGGGTTAGCTTTCCGTCAGTTAGCGGGGCAAGTTGAACTGGAAGATGATGGAAGTTGGTTTGGGAACGCGGAGTTTCTGCCCAAAGATTCGGATAATTCCGGTCGGTTGACGTTGGCTGTGACGGGCGGTCGAGTGGGTGGCCGCAGTGATGTTGTGTTGCGTCTCGATGGTGTTTCACCCTCGGCTCTGGCCGGGGCATTCCCCGACGGGGGGCTTATCGCTTTGGCGGACGTGCCGCTGACCGGAACGGTGACTGCTAGTTTCGCTGAAGATGGCTTGTTCGAGGATATTGGCTTTGATCTTTCGGGTGGCGCTGGGCGCTTCCAACTGCCGCTGCCTGCCAGTCAGCCCAAGGCTGTTTCTGCCATGCTGTTGCGCGGCCATGTGGCTGGAACCTTCGACCGAATTGATCTTGAAGCATTCTCGGTTGAGTTTCCTGATAACACCTTTATTCCGTTTCCAGGCTCAGTCGGGGATGCCGTGCCGCTCCGCTCTTTGTCCTTTTCTGGTTCTTATGATGCGGTTGAAGACAAGCTTGTCGTTGTTGAAATGGAAGCCGACCTCGGCGGACCTAGTGCGGAAATATCCGGTATGGCCAGCGGTCTTGGCGGGTCTGCAGACATATTTTTTAATGGTGTGTTGCTGAACTTTCCGATTGATGATTTAGAGCAATATTGGCCTACAGATTGGGGGAAAGACGCTCGCGCCTGGGTCGATAGGCATATGTCGGTTGGTATATTGAGTAGGGTTGCTGCCAAGGTTCATGTTCGCGGCAATGACGGTGGTGGTTTCGACGTCCTTTCTATCGTGGGAGACTTTGACGTTAACAATGCAACGGTCTCCTACCTTGGCGACCTCACACCCGCCACTGGCGTCAAGGCCCAGGCGCAATTTAGCCGCAAGAAAATAGTATTCAATATCGAGGAAGGTGCTGTCGGCGACTTGGAACTTGCTTCCGGTACCATCGCGTTGACCGATATTGATGCCTATGACAGCTTTGGCGATTTCGAATTTTTCGTAAACGGTCCGCTTAATAGCGTAATGCTTCTGCTAGATAAGGAGCCATTGGGGTTTTCCTCTATTCTTGGAATTTCTCCTATAAAATCAGTTGGTTGGTCGACAACTCGCCTTCATTTATTTACAATTCTTGAAAATGACTTGAGCCTCGATGAGGTCGAAATTGATGCTACGTCGGAACTCCGCGATGTTTTTATTGAGAAGGCAGTCCTTGGCCTCGATATTAGCAGTGAAAATCTATTGTTGAAGGTGGATAAGAAAGGCATGGATGTATACGGCCGGATCTTGCTGGGAACGATGCCAGGCGTGCTTAATTGGCGTGAGAACTTTACCGATGGTGCGCCTTTCCGAAGCCTCTATGGCATTAGTGGCAGCTTAACTGAAAATCAACGCACGGAGGAGCTTGGACTCAATTTCCCGCCTTTCAGCAGCAATCTCATCAAGGGACCTATAAATACTGTCGTGCATCACACGGTCTATCAAGATGGCCGTGGCGTTCTTGATGCGAAAATTGATTTGATGCAGGCCAGCGTCGACCTGTCTTCCCTGCGGTGGAAAAAGGCCTCCGGGATCCCTGGCATGGCGGACATTTCGCTTGAAATCCATGACGAAAAGATCACCGCCGTTCCCCGGTTCTCCGTGGCCGCTGACGATTTATCGATTGCCGGTTCCGCTACCTTCGTCGATGGCGGGGAGTACCTGGATTATTTGTATTTTGATGATATTCGGTATGGGCGGACAGAACTATCGGGTCTCCTTACTCGCCGCCCAGATGGCGGATGGGAAGCAGATTTCAAGGGTAGCAGTTTTGATATGTCGACCATGCTTGGGGATGCCCTGACAGACAGGCCGGACGCGAGCACTGGTTATGACGGCCCGCCGCTTAGCCTCTCGGCAAATGTTCAGACTGTCTGGCTGGGTCCCGACCGTCAATTGAATCAAGTAGCCGGGACGCTGGTCAGTAATGGTGCTTTGTGGTCCGTGATCAACATGAAAGGCCAGTTTTCGGAAGGGCATGAGTTTCAGGTGCACCTGGAGCCGGCGGGGCCGGAGCGCCGGCGCCTAACAATTCACTCCGGTGATGCTGGGGCAGCACTTAGGGGGCTTGGTCTTTATGGCAATATGACAGGCGGGATGCTAGATATCAGCGGTGAATATGATGACAGCAAGCTTGGTTCGCCTTTGGCGGGAAATATAGCTGTCAATGATTTCCGAATTGTGCGGGCGCCTGTCCTGGTCCAACTCCTGAGCATTATGGCTCTAACCGGTGTTCTTGATGTATTAGAAGGGGAGGGTCTGGTTTTCGATGATCTCGAGGCACCCTTCGTCCTGCACAACGGGGTCATGAGCATCGAACAGGGACGTGCCTCCGGCCGTTCCATTGGCTTCACGTCTTCCGGGACAATCGATACGCGCGGAGACAATCTCGATCTCGTCGGTACGGTGGTACCCGCATATATCATCAACAGCGCGTTGGGGTGGCTTCCCCTTGTCGGGGACCTTTTTACCGGGGGCGAAAAGGGTGGTGGTATTTTCGCCGCGAATTATTCGATGCGTGGTCAGGCCGAGAATCCATCCATCAAAGTTAACCCGCTTTCGGCACTCGCGCCTGGTTTTCTGCGAAGGTTATTCGGCATTTTTGATGAAGAGCACCATTCGCCTGATCCGCCAGAGGACTTGCCTACCGCTGGGGGCTTTCCCGAGACACGGTTGGTGCCTTAGGGTTCTTGAACAATATTCAGATCGGCAGGACCAGAGCGTGGCGCTTGCGCCCGGCGGACAGCTTGATGACGCCCTCGAAAGAAATGTTGGCCATTGTCACCACCGTTAGTTCCTCGGCGATCACCGCATCGTTGAGGCGCGCCCCTCCGCCCTTGATTAAGCGCCGTGCTTCGCCATTGGAGCTAGCTAGACCTGTGCGGCGCAGAAGGTCGAAGGCAGATACGCCCTGTTTCAGTTCGCTACGGGAAATTTCTATGGATGGCAGCGCATCACCAATGCTGCCCTGTTCAAAGGTGCTCTCGGACGTTTGGCGTGCGCGTGCTGCGGCAGCGGCACTGTGGCACAATGTGGTTGCAGCATCTGCTAGAATTTTTTTGGCATCATTGATCTCCGAGCCTTCCAGTGTGTCGAGGCGGGCGATCTCGGCAAGCGGCAAGTCGGTAAATAGACGCAGAAACCGTGCAACATCGTCATCCTCAGTGTTGCGCCAGAATTGCCAATAGTCATACGGGGACAACATGTCTGCGTTAAGCCAGACGGCGCCGGCCTCGGTCTTGCCCATTTTTGCGCCGGAGGCAGTGGTTAGCAGGGGTGTGGTGAGGCCGAACAGCTCTAGACTATCGGTGCGGCGACCAAGCTCGACGCCGTTGACGATATTTCCCCACTGGTCAGAGCCACCCATCTGCAAACGGCAGGCATGGCGGCGAGCTAGCTCGACAAAATCGTAAGCCTGGAGGATCATGTAGTTGAACTCGAGGAAGGTCAGCGGTTGTTCGCGGTCAAGGCGCAGGCGCACGCTGTCAAAAGTTAACATGCGGTTGATAGAGAAATGACGGCCGTAATCGCGCAGGAAATCGATGTAGGCTAGCTGTTCCAGCCAGTCGGCATTATTGACGATGATTGCCGCAGTCGGGCTGTTCCCCTTGCCATTATCGAGTTCGATGAAGCGGGAAAAGACGTTGCGGATGCTCGCCATATTAGCGGCAATGGCGGCTTCGTTCAGTAGCTGTCGGCCTTCATCTTTACCAGATGGGTCGCCAATTTTGGTGGTGCCACCACCCATCAATACGATCGGCCGATGGCCGGCCTTTTGCCAGCGGCGCAGCATCATGATAGAGATCAAATTACCAACATGCAGGCTTGGTGCGGTACAGTCATAGCCGACATAGGCGGTCAGGCTAGCGGCCGCACATTGGGCGTCCAATGCCTCCAAATTGGTGCATTGATGCAAATAGCCGCGATTTGCGATGGTGCTGACGAATTTTGAACGGTAAGCGAGCATGACGATGGGTAATCCGGCGCACACCGGCGAGCTTGCCGGCCGGGCGGTTCATTAGCACAATCTCCCCGTTCCCTCAACGGGGGCATCTATATGCGGATAGAGGACAACACCATTATAAAGACTCGTTCTCTTCTGGCCATCGGCATGATGAGCGGCACGTCCATGGACGGTATTGATGCGGCGATTCTAGAAACGGATGGTGAAGGCATCGGGCGGCACGGATCATTTATGTTCCACCCCTATGACAGGCCGTTCCGGGAGCGCATGCGGTCGGTGCTCGGTCGGGACTCAGGGCCGGAACTAGAAGCGGTCTCAGCCGAATTAACGCTTCGCCATGCCGAGCTTATCGGCCGACTGCTGGATGATGTGGATCTTTCTCCTTGCGAGATCGATGTGGTTGGATTCCACGGCCATACGGTGCTGCATGACCCAGATAATCGCCGAACATTGCAGATTGGAGATGGCGACCTTCTCGCCCGTGAAACGGGCATCGCTGTGGTGGCTGACTTCCGCTCCGAAGACGTTAGCCAAGGAGGCCAAGGTGCGCCACTCGCCAGTCTCTACCATCGCGCCCTGGTTGGTGGTGTGGCGCGGCCCGTCGCAGTTCTCAACCTGGGCGGGGTGGCCAATGTGACCTGGGTCGGCGAGGGCGATGATATTCTCGCCTTCGATACTGGTCCTGCCAACGCCATGATCGATGACTGGGTTGCACAACATACCGGTCAAGCCTTTGACGCAGATGGTGCTCTGGCGTCGATGGGACATGCTGACGAAGACCTTTTGGCGGCGCTGTTGCGCCATCCTTATTTTAAACGCCATCCCCCCAAGTCCCTTGATAGGAATGATTTCTCGAAGATTTGGCAGCAGGCTCTGAGAGGGCGGGTACTGACCGTTGCTGACGGCGCCGCTACCTTAGCTGCGTTTACGGTGAGATCTGTGGTTCTGGCAAGCGAACATCTAATGAAACCGCCCAGGCATTGGCTAGTCACCGGCGGCGGCCGTCATAACCATGTTTTGATGGAAATGCTGGCAGAGGGACTGGGTGCGCCGGTCGAGCCGATTGAGGTAGCTGGCGCAAATGGTGACGCGCTTGAAGCAGAGGCCTTTGCCTTCCTGGCCGTGCGATCCCTGCGTGGGCTGCCATTGAGCTTGCCGGGAACGACCGGCGTGTCGGCGCCGTGCACCGGCGGAAGACTATTTGGACGGCCAGTTGGTATTTGACGCTGTATCAGGTGGCTTTATTGCGAAGCGTGCTTACTAGGTATTCGTCGACCATGCCGGTCAAAAGTCCCATATGCTCCGTGAAGAAATGATCGGCGCCCGGAATAACCCGGTAGTCGATGGATACAGTTTTCTGGCTAGCCAGCTTTTGGGCAAGCTTGTCTACGGAAGCGACGGGGATCAAGGAGTCCTGATCCCCGTGGATAAGCAGGCCTGACGCGGGGCAGGGGGCCAGGAAAGTGAAATCATGGCTGCTGGCCGGTGGCGAGATAGAAACGAAGGCGTTGATTTCTGGCCGCCGCATCATCAATTGCATGCCAATCCAGGCGCCAAAGGAAAAGCCGGCAATCCAGCAGCTGCTAGCATTGGGGTTATAACCTTGCATCCAATCGAGTGCTGAGGCGGCATCGCTGAGTTCGCCTTGGCCATTGTCGAATTGACCTTGCGAACGTCCGACGCCACGAAAATTGAAGCGCAGGGTGGAAAATCCCCGACGCTGGTAAAGCTGGTAGAGGGCGTAAATAACCCTGTGGTTCATGGTGCCACCGAATTGCGGGTGCGGATGCAACATCAATGCAATAGGAGCATTGGCCCGCTTTGAATGATGGTAGCGGCCCTCCAGTCTGCCTTCGGGGCCATTAAAGATAATTTCGGGCATGTTACTCCGCGAGATTTAGCCAGTGCCGACGGTGTGGCACGTGACGGTAATGCATTCTGGTAATGCCAAGGATCACCGAAAGAGTACAATTCCGGTTCGCCGAGGTTCTTGATGGGAATACGAGGACAACCTATATACCTTGCGATTAGCGACCAACTGGCGTAGCTCCTGCCGTGCAAGAAAGTCCGCGATAAGGGACCGGCTGCCAGTAGGTATCCCTAACATAAAGAGAGAGCCATGGTTTTCAAGAGGCTGCACGAAGACATTGACGCGTTTATGGCGCACGAACCTGCTGCACGTTCTATTGTTGATGTTATTTTTGCTATCCTGGCCTGCACGCTATTTTTATTTTTCGTATAGCTAGTGCTCTGTGGTGGCATGGTTGGCGGCTGACTTCGCAGGAAGCGAAGGAAGTTGAGCCTCAAGAGGAAGGTGATTCTCGTTAACGGAAAGCGAATGAGCCTGGTAATGAATAAGGTAGGTGGGCCAAACGATTTTCTTACGAGAGGGAAAACGGGGTGGTAAAATCTAGTATTAAGGGGTGATATATCTTTAATGATTATGGCCGGTCTGGCTATCTACAGCCAAGGCGGCCTATCACATTGGCCAATACCGCCGCTGCCGAATAGGCCCAACCGGCTCTTACACATATGAAATCCAATGACAGCTAATATTTATCTTGATCACAATGCAACGTCGCCCTTGCGCCCGCAGGCACGGTCGGCGCTGATTTCGGCGTGCAATGATACCGGAAACCCATCTTCCGTTCATGGCGCCGGCCGCCAGGCGCGGCGCACCATCGAGAATGCGCGCGATGACCTTGCCCGGCTATTCGGCGTGGCCCCTGCTGGTGTGATTTTCACGAGTTGCGGGACCGAAGCCAACGCCCTGGCGCTCTCTGGCTGCGGACGTGAGCTTGTGCTGGTTTCCGCGGTCGAGCATGATTCAGTTCTGGCTTCAGCGCCAAATGCAAAGATCATTCCTGTCGATGGGCAGAGCATCGCCGATCTGCCAGCGCTTGAGAGCCTATTGGCGGCGGGTGGCGCTGCTGCTGTGGTTTCAATCATGGCGGCCAACAATGAGACCGGTGCCATCCAACCTATTGCAGAGATCGCTGCCATTGCCCAAAAGCACGGCGCCCTGGTGCATTGCGATGCGGTCCAGGCGGCTGGCCATATGCCTCTCGATATGCAGGAAATTGGTATTCATATGATGAGTCTATCGGCCCACAAGCTGGGGGGCCCAATGGGTGCAGGCGCTTTGTTGTTGTCGGATGGCGTTGATGTGGCGGCGATGATTCGCGGTGGCGGGCAGGAACGATCTCGCCGGGCGGGAACGGAGAACGCGCCGGCCATTGCCGGATTTGCCGCTGCTGCCCTGGCGGCGCGGGAAAGCCTTGGCGATGAGGTGCTACTTGAAACGATGCGCGATGAACTGGAGCGGAAGTTGCGGGAGCGGGCGCCCGATGTTGCTGTCTATGGCGCAAATGTGCCGCGATTGGGGAATACGAGTTGCATTGGCATGCGCGGTGTCTCCAATGAAACGCAGGTGATGGCGTTTGATTTAAATGGTATTGCCGTCAGTGCTGGAGCGGCCTGTTCCTCGGGAAAGGTTAGCAGCAGCCATGTCCTGAAAGCCATGGGCGTAGGGGACGAGGAAGCGCATTGTGCCATTCGTGTCAGCCTCGGTTGGACGACGCGGCCCAATGACATTGACCAGTTTGTTGATGCTTGGTGTGGCTTATATGATCGCACCCGACCCAAACAGGTATTGGGCACCTCGCCAGCGGTCGGTGTATTGAGGAAGATAGGCGGATGAAGGGGGCCCCCTTGGAGCAACGAATATACTTGGACTATCAGGCGACAACCCCGACCCATCCGCGTGCGGTCGAGGCAATGCTACCCTGGTTCACTGAACGGTTTGGTAATCCGCATTCATCAGGCCACGTCTTCGGCCAGGAAGCGGAGTATGCGGTCGAGAGGGCGCGGGTTCAATTGGCGGAGCTGATCGGTGCTGAGGCGCGTGAGATCATTTTCACGTCTGGCGCGACGGAATCCAACAATCTAGCCATCAAGGGTGCTGCCCGGTTCCACAAGGACCGCAAGAACCATATCATCGTTGTTGCGACCGAGCATAAATGCGTGTTGGAAGCGGCCAAGCGGCTGGAGCGTGAAGGGTTTCGCCTAACCGTCTTACCGGTTTCTACTGATGGAATGCTTGATCTTTCTGACCTGGAAGCCGCGTTAACGCAGGAAACTGCTGTCGTCTCCGTCATGACTGTCAACAATGAGATAGGGGTTATCCAGCCAGTCTCGGAAATCGGTGCTCTATGCCGTAAGTTCGGTGCTTATTTTCACACCGATGGTGCTCAGTCCGTTGGCAAGATCCCGATTGATGTCCAGGCTATGAATATCGATTTGATGAGTATCTCTGGCCACAAGGTCTATGGTCCTATGGGTATCGGCGCCCTTTACGTCCGCCGCCGGCCGCGTGTACGGATATTGTTGGAGATGGATGGAGGCGGACAGGAACGAGGCATGCGTTCAGGAACTTTGGCACCACCACTTTGTGTTGGCTTTGGCGAAGCGGCGCGGATTGCCGACGCAGACATGGCTGAGGAGGGGCTGAGGCTAACGGCTCTGCGCCAACGCATGCTATTAGGACTTATGGCGAAGATCGATGGACTAGTCCTCAATGGTAATGCAAAGCATCGCCTCCCCGGGAATCTCAATATCACCGTCCCCGGGGTGCCTTCCGATGCTTTGATGGCGGCAGTGCCCGAGGTTGCCTTCTCTGCTGGCTCAGCCTGTACGTCGGCAGCTTTGGACTCCTCTTATGTCCTGCGGGCCATTGGTCTTGATGATTCAGCAGCGGCCGCTAGCATTCGTATCGGCCTTGGCCGATTCACCACCGAGGCCGAAATTGACCGCGCTATCGACCTGTTAGTGGGTGGTGTCGAACGGTTGCGCCCCAGTGGGTGGTGAGCGGCTGAGAACTCCCTTTGTTTGCTTTATAAAGTTCCTATATATTAAAAGTGAATAGTACCGACTGAATGATATCCGAACCGGTTGTCCTGTATCTGCGGTTCATAAGGAAATGAAGGTTAGATGAGCTTTTTTCCATCACCGATTACCCTGACAGAAGCTGCTGCTCGTCGCGTGCATGAGATTGTCTCCGATAGCGAACAGTCGGTCGTCGGCGTGCGCATCGGCATCAATACTAAGGGCTGTTCGGGGCTCTCCTACACCATCGACTACGCGGAATCGGTTGATCCCAGCGATCAGGTCGTCGAAGAAAAAGGTGTGACTGTGCTGATTGACCCAAAGGCTACATTGTACCTTATCGGCAGCGAGGTCGACTATGTTGAGGACAAGCTTCAATCAGGCTTTGTCTTCCGCAATCCCAATGAAAAAGGGCGCTGCGGCTGCGGCGAATCTTTCCATATCTGACCAGTCAGGCGCCGTTTTCGCCGTGTCTATCTAGTCCATTAGGAACCGCCGCCGTGCCCCGTGTCACGTTCATTGAGCTGGACGGCGGGGGTAAACACATCGATGCACCAAGTGGCTGGACCCTACTCGAAATTGCCCATGACAATGATATCGATATCGAGGGTGCTTGCGATGGCAACATGGCTTGCTCTACCTGCCACGTAATCGTCGATCCGCAATGGACTTCCCGCCTGCCGCTGCCTTCAGAGGAGGAGCTTGATATCCTTGACCTTGCCTGTGATTTGGAGCCAACATCCCGGCTCGGCTGTCAGATTTCCTTGACGGACGGGTTGGATGGTCTTGTAGTGCGCCTGCCACGTCTGACCGTTAGCCTGCCCGGCTGAAGAAAATAGGGGTCTCCATGGAGATTGAAGACGTCCCCACTCTTTTTAGCCGGCTGAGATGTGCCGCCGCGGCCGAATGGCAAGCGTATACATGTCATCGTTTTGTCGCTGGCATTGCCAATGGCAGTTTGCCGGAGGCAGCGTTCCGTCATTACCTTGGCCAGGATTATTTGTTTCTGATTCACTTTGCCCGGGCCTATGCGCTGGCTGCCTACAAGGCCACGGACCTTGCCGATATCCGTCAGGCTGCCAAGGGGCTCTCCGTCATCGTCGATATGGAGATGGACCTTCATGTCCAGTTTTGCCGGGGCTGGGGGCTGACTGAGGCAGACATGTCAGCACTGCCGGAGGCTGACGAGACCATGGCCTATACGCGCTATGTGTTGGAAAAGGGCCTGTCTGGTGACCTTCTCGATTTGCACGTGGCGTTGGCCCCATGCATCCTTGGTTATGGCGAAATAGGTGCGCGCCTCGTTGCGGACCCGGCGACCCGGCGAAATGGTAATCCCTATGCCGCCTGGATCGATATGTACGCATCCGAGGGTTACCAGGAGGTCGTGCGCGCAGAAATTTCCCAACTCGATAGGCTGATGGCGTTACGTGGTGGTCCGGGTCGCTTCGATGGTCTGGTGGTTACCTTCCGGCAGGCAACTCGCCTTGAAGCGGCATTTTGGCAGATGGGGCTGAACGTAGCCTGATCAGGACGCCTGAGAATCCCTGGGGCTGCCCTCTAGGGCATCTGCAATGGTTTTTCGCCGCACCCACAGCCAGGCAACGACGGCAGAAACGAGTGCGATACCGACCAGAGGCGGCAATCGTAGGCCAACAAATTCCGAGGCATAACCCATCGCCAGTGCGCCGATGGCCGGCATCGACCGCCAAAAACAAACATACAAAGCCATAATGCGTCCGCGCATGCTGGGATCACCCCCCGACTGCATAAGCGTCTGTGCGCCGACCGCTACCGGCATGAAACTAAACCCAAGTAATAGAGCGCCCAAAATGCCGACCCAAAGTATATCGGTAGAAACAAAAATAAGTGCGGCAACGCAAGTCCCTGGTGCAAACTTAAGGACTGTGCTGACCAGCCCCTTGGTGCCAGTACGCCGGGCGATCATAAGAATACCGAGCATTGCACCGATGCCGACGCTGGCCGTGAGATAACCAAATCCTTCAGCCCCGCTGTTAAAGACGTGATCAGCGAAGGCGGCAAACAAGTCGGCAATGGCTCGTGTGCCAACAGCTATCGTTACCAGCAAAAGCATGAGCGGTTTGATGCCGACATGGTTCCAGCAGTAGATCAATCCTTCACGAAAATCAGCAAATAGTCCTCCCTCGGACTTCTTGCGTTGTGCGATGTTAGCCCGAGGACGGGTCCAAATAAGGATGATGCCAAACATGGTAAATGCCGCAATCTGGAAGACAAAGGTTGAGGCAACACCGAGTACGGGAATCAGGAAAGCAAAGAGGCCTGCCCCAATAAATTGAGCGCCATTATATGATAGAGAGCTAATGGCAATAGCGGTCGGTAGGCGTTCGTGCGTTACTAACGTCGGTACGATGGCAAGCCGCGCTGGCTGGTTAAGTGCCGAAAGTATGGCGAGAACGGTGGTTAGAACGATAATCCAGGCGATATTTATCAACCCGGTGACAAATAGAAACAGCAACACCAGGGACTGGACTACGGTTAGCCAATTAGAGATTCGGACTAGATTTAGTATATTCCATCGGTCGGCTGCCGCGCCAGCGAGTGGCGCAAATAAGGCGAGGGGAAACAGGTCGGCAAAGGCGACGGCGCCGAGCCAAGCTGGGGACTCAGTCAGTTCCCATGTTAGCCAGAGGATGCCTAAGCGTTGAACCCATATCCCGTTCAGCGATAAAAAATTGCCGAGCGCGTAGGGTCCATAGACCCGGTCGTTGAGGGTACGTGCTATATTGACGAACGGGCCGGTAATGCGGGCAAGAAAACCGGTCGGCTCTTCAAGAGGGGAGAGGCTGTCATTCATGCATGGTTCTTATAGCTTAAATTGCGTTGGGCGAGGCTATAATCTAGGACGAATTCGAGGATCCGCCCATGACTTACGCGATAGGCTGCCGAAAATTCGTGATTCCTAGCCTGGGAACTCTATATTGTGCACATGAACACGCTGGGAATTGATAAACCTGCAGCGCGGACGCGGGTCGTCGTCGCCATGTCGGGCGGGGTAGATAGTTCTGCCTGCGCGGCGTTGATGGCTGAAGAAGGATACGACGTCCTTGGGGTCACGTTGCAGCTATACGATCATGGCTCTGCCGTCGGGCGTGCCGGATCATGTTGTGCCGGCCAGGATATTAATGATGCTCGGCGCGTCGCCGACCGCCTCGGCATACCTCACTATGTTCTCGACTACGAAAGCAGGTTTCGTGAATCAGTAATCGAGGATTTTGCCGACAGTTATCTGCGTGGCGAGACGCCAATTCCTTGTGTGCGCTGTAATCAGACGGTCAAATTCCGTGACCTGTTGGGCGTTG
>CAUZNJ010000014.1:0-16628 GCA_963580965.1 Alphaproteobacteria bacterium
AGGAGGATGAGCAGTCGGTTTTTCGGGGAAGTCTAAGACGGATTTTGCGAACGCTGTGGCGAACGATTCTACAACCACGAGCCGTCTGTTATTCGGCTGGTTTGGCAGCGTGGAAATCCGTGCTAGTTTCCCGCCCGGGCCGCTCGGCCCGAGACATTAAAAAGGGCTAATCCGGAGGCGTGCGAGGCGCGCGTCAACCGATACAAAGGAGCGAATGTCCGATGGAGACCTTAACCTGCGATGTAGTGGTGGTCGGCGCTGGAAATGCGGCGATGAGTTCCGCCTTGGCGGCCCGCGAAAAAGGGGCCGATGTATTGGTACTGGAACGCGCCCCGGAAGATGAACGGGGCGGTAACAGCCGTTTTACCGCCGGGATTATCCGCACGGTCTTTAATGGAGTTGATGATCTAGAGCCTTTGTTTGAACTGAATGCGCAGGACAAGGCAAATTCCGATTTCGGCAGTTACACCGTTGATAAATTTTATGACGACCTCGGAGAAGTAACCCAGTACCGGACCAATCCAGATCTCGCCGAGCTATTGGTCACGCGCAGTTATGAAACAGTGCGCTGGTTAGTGGAAAAAGGCGTCAAGATGCAGCCCTCTTACGGTCGCCAAGCATTTAAGGTGGATGGTAAGTTCAAGTTCTGGGGTGGGTTAGCGGTAGAAACCTGGGGTGGTGGACCCGGATTAATCGATAACCTATACGCCGCCGCCGAACGCGAGGGCATCAAAGTTCTTTACGACGCCCGCGCCACCAAGCTGATTCACGACGATGACGGTATACACGGCGTGGTAATTAAGCTGAATGGAAAAACTACCGAAATACGGGCCAAAGCGGTCATCCTTGCCTGCGGTGGCTTCGAGGCCAATTCTGAAATGCGCACCAAATACCTGGGCCCAGGCTGGGAACTGGCCGCCGTTCGTGGGACACGTTTCAACACTGGTGATGGCATTACCATGGCGCTAGAGGCCGGTGCCCAACCCTATGGCAACTGGTCTGGCTGTCACGCCGTTGCCTGGGATATGAATGCACCGGAGTTCGGCGACCTTGCAGTTGGTGATGGCTTCCAGAAACACTGCTACCCCTGGGGTCTAATCGTCAATGCCGACGGAAAGCGTTTTGTTGATGAAGGCGCCCATTTCCGAAACTACACCTACGCCAAATACGGCAAGGAAATCCTTAATCAACCAGGAAAATATGCCTATCAAGTATTTGATAAAAAAATCATTCCGACACTGCGCGACGAATACCGGATCAAGGAGATCACCAAATACTCCGGCAATACCATCGAAGAACTTGCCAGCAAGATCGAAGGGGTAAACAAGGAGCAGTTCGTGAAAACGATCCACGAATACAACGCAGCAGTACAGGGAAACTTGCCCTACAATCCAGCTATCCTTGATGGCAACCGCACTGAAGGTCTGGCCGTCGACAAGACTAACTGGGCGTTGCGGGTCGACGAACCGCCATTCGAGGCCTATGGGGTTGGCTGCGGGGTTACATTTACCTTTGGTGGCCTCCGCATTAATACCGACGCTCAGGTAATCGATTCGGACGGCCTACCCATGCGCGGCCTATATGCTGCCGGGGAACTGGTTGGTGGCCTATTTTACTTCAACTACCCAGGCGGTTCCGGGCTGATGTCAGGCGCGGTCTTCGGGCGAATCGCCGGCACCTCTGCCGCCGTGGGGATGAACCACGGCTAAGCTGATGGCGAGATAGTAAATGATAGGGTGGGCTCTGGGCCCACCCCATTTTTAGAAGGTATTGGAGAGGGTGCCTTAGGGTGCTTAGTCGTGGGAAACCTTCTAAGCGCTCGAAACTGTTTGGGCACCTTATATGCACGGTTCAGCAAAGAAATTCCGGGACGCCTATATGCGCACAACGATAAGAACCGTGCCGGCCATCGGCATCTTAATCTCAGCTTAGATTACGTTAATGCAATCGATCCGATAAATCTTTGATGGATGATTCAATCATGGTGTTAGCCCTGTCGCCTTGCATCGACGCTTCGATGAGACTACTGGCCGCATCAACGGCGATGTCCACAGCGAGAGAACGTATATCAGAAATTGCGCTTGCCTCCGCCATTTCAATGCGCTCAATAGCCATCTGCTCACGGCGGGCAACTAAACGCTCTAGGTCAGCGGCAGCGCGGACGCGCATACGCCCAACTTCCTCCCCCGCACGGGTGCGAATCGCTTCTGCCTCCTTGGCCGCATCACGTTGCTTCCGCTGGTAAGAAGCCAGAAGGTCCTTTGCGTCAACACGAAGCTTCTCAGCCTCATCAAGCTCGCTGCGAATTTTATCGGCCCTGGAGTCCAGCGCCGAAGCCGTACCCCGTCCAACAGGACGCCAAATGGCAGCGATGAAAATAACGAAAGCAACCAGGAACCAGAATGTCGGGTCGTGAAACACAATGATGGCCCTCTCTCCGTTTAGGCTCGGCCCTTGGCGGCCGTTAGAACAGCAGCAGAGACCTCGTCACGGCTTGGCACTTCGCCAATCAGCCGCTCAGTAGCCACCGCGGCAACATCAGAAGCAGCTTCATTGAGGCTGCCCATGGCTTCCCGGCGAGCTTTGTCGATAGCAGCTTCACCATCGGCAATGCGTTTGGATAACGCCTTACCCAACGCCGCATTACGACTTTCCGCCTCCTCCGCAGCCAGGGCACTTGCCTTAGCGATCATCTGATTTGCATCAGCACGGGCGCTAGCGAGGAATGCATCATAAGCCTCTAGGACCGCTTCCGCTTCTTTTTGTAATTCCGCGGCCTGAGCCAGATTATCCTCAATACGGCGCTGGCGCACCTCGAGTGCGCCGGATATGCGCGGCACGATGACTTTCCACATCACCAAAAATAACAAGGCGAAGGTGATCACCAACCAGGTGATCTGTGGTGCATAGGTACTGATATCCAGCTGTGGCATTGATCTGCTCCGGCTACGATAACGGGTAAATGTAAGCCGTAATGGCCCCCATCCTCAGCCGAACAGGATGACCAGCGCAATAACCAAGGCGAACAGTGCGATAGCTTCCACAAGCGCAAACCCGAGCATTGTCATCGGAAAGACCGCCGCCTGTGCAGAGGGATTACGGCCCACTGCTTGGATGAACGAGGCAAAAATAGTGCCAATACCAATACCCGACCCCACCACACCAATGGTGGCGAGGCCAGCGCCCAGCAGCCTTGCAGCTTCAATGTCCATGTTTGGATCCCTTTCTTTTCCGAAGCAATAAACGGAGTTACGTAAGGTTACCTTAACCGCACGTCAATGCAGATGCAGCGCGTCATTAAGGTAAAGACAAGTAAGAATGGTGAAAACGAAGGCCTGAAGGAAGGCAATGACAAATTCCAAACCGGTCAACGCCACTACGAAAGCAAGGGGTGCAACGCCAAACAGGCCCAGCGAAATGACAAATCCAGCAAAAACCTTCAGTAGGGTGTGTCCCGCCAGCATGTTGGCAAACAGGCGTACAGATAGGCTGATCGGCCGCGACAAATAGGAAATGACTTCAATGGGGATCAGCAACGGCCACATCACCCAGTGTACACCCGGCGGCACGAAGAATGAGAAGAAGCGAAGGCCATGCTTTGCAATGGCAATTATCGTCACGCCAGCGAACACGGTCACCGCCATGGCAAACGTGACAACGATGTGGCTAGTAAACGTGAAGGCATAAGGAACCATACCCAGCATGTTGCCAAACAAGACGAACATAAAGACGGTGAAGATGAACGGAAAGTAGGGCCGCCCACCTGGGCCGACAGTGTCGCGCACCAGATTAGCGACAAACAAATAGGACATTTCAACCATCGACTGCCAACGTCCCGGAACAAGTGCCCGGCGGCGCATTCCGACAAACAAAAACAAGCAGATACAGGCAACCGCCAACACCATGAATGCCGATGAATTTGTAAAAGAGACGTCTAGGTCGCCAATTTTCAGCGGTATCCACCGCTTAATTTCAAATTGGGCAAGTGGGCCGTGATTTTCCACCTGTAACTTACTCCCGATCCGAGCCCTGGTCGCAGTTATCTTCGTCTATCCCAGCATCTCTGGTCTCTAAACCCGCTAGGGGGCGGAAACCGACGCCACCGGCCATGCCAGATGCCATCTTATAGACGTTGAAGATGCCGGCGACGCCCCCAAAAAGGATGAACATCAGCATCAGCCAGGGAGCCGTCCCCAGCCAGTAGTCCAGCCCCCAGCCGATGGCCGTTCCCACGGCCAGGGCGGAAACAAGTTCAACACCAGTCCGCAACGCCATACCCAACGAATTGTTAGGCGGGTCCTCACCCTTTAGCCCCTTCACGAAAGGCCCGGTGTCCTGCCCCCCACGCGCTTTATAAAGTCGCGCAGCAAGATTTTTCAGGTCCTCAGGGCGCGGTTCGCTACTCATCAGGGGGGCATCCGGGAGGTTTCCCCAGTGGACTGCGGAAGCCCCTCTCTACGTAGGTTCCGACAACAAACGCGGTCGGACAATAGTCACGACACCAAAGACTGTCAAGTAGCAATGGCGAGCCATCAACACAATGAAATCAAAGCATTTTATAGGAATATAGATTCCAAATCAGGCGGTTTTACGCAGGGCTTCCGCTTGCTGCAAATCAACGGAAACAAGTTGGGAAACACCCTTCTCCATCATCGTGACGCCAAAGAGGCGATCCATGCGCGCCATTGTCATACGGTGATGGGTAATAATCATAAACCGGGTCGAACCGGCATGGGCAATTTCCGCCACGAGAGAGCAGAAACGGTCAACGTTGGCATCATCGAGCGGCGCATCAACCTCATCGAGCACACAGATCGGCGCCGGGTTGGTCATAAATACCGCGAATAGCAGCGCCAGCGCCGTCAGCGCCTGTTCACCCCCCGAGAGAAGAGATAGTGCCTGAAGACGCTTGCCTGGAGGGCTCGCCATAATTTCCAGCCCAGCCTCCAAAGGATCTTCCGAATCAGTTAATTCGAGGTGTGCCTGCCCGCCACCGAACAGGCGTTCGAACAGCGTGCGAAAGTATTTATCTACCTCATGAAATGACGCCAGCAGTCTTTCCCGCCCTTCGTGGTTCAGTTCGGCAATTCCTCGGCGCAGCTTACCAATGGCTTGAGTTAGGTCGTTCTTCTCCACTTCCAAAGATTCGAGCTTCTCCTTCAAGTCGGTGGCTTCTTGTTCGGCTCGCAAGTTTACTGGCCCCATGTTCTCCCGCTCGCGCATCAAACGTTGCAGACGTTCTTCGATCGCATTGAGCTCCGGTAGTTGAGCAACATCATCGATCTCGGAAGCGGCCAGCAACCCTTCTGGATGACACTCGAGTCGCTCGGCAATCCTCTCAATTAATGTCAGACGAGACTGGTCAGCCTGCTCAACAGCGCCTTGGGCCCGGACACGGTCTTCGCGAACCCGGGCGACCACTGCCTCAGCCTCGCGCAACTCCCGGTCAGCCTGGGTAAGTCGTAACTCCGCCACAGCTAAGTGATCTGCTGCCTGTCGCCGTACGGCCTCGGCCTTATCCAGACTCGACATAAAAGCGTCACGCTGCGTTTCAATTTCCGAAGGCCGGGCAGCTAAGTGCCCCTGCTCAGAAATAATTTCCGCGCGCCGATACTGCAATTGCACACCACGTTCAGAAGATCCTTCCCCTCGTCGGTTCCAATTCTCATTCTCCCGAGAAATATCAGTGAGGCGTCGACCGCGGCGATCGATGTCGCGTTGAAGGCTATCGAGCTTGCTCTTGTGTTCTACCTGAACAGTACGATGCTCGCTCAAAGTGACACGGAGGGTCGCGATCCGCTCCCGCGCAGCACTATCATCTGGCAAATTGGAAAGCGCATCGCACGCCTCTTGATAGGCGCCGGACGTTTCCGCAGAATCGGATTGCAGTGATAAAATTGATTCGGTAAGCCCAGTAAGGCGCGAATCGTGACGCGCCGCCTTTTCCTTCAGATGTGATAGGGCCTCTCGGGCCTGAACGGCATCAGATTCCGCCGCGCGCATTAAATTCCTAACCTCTCGCTCCGCCGACGCCGCACTATCAACGGCCTCGCGTGCCGCCGCCAGCCGCGTTGACCCAGCCTCAGCTTCGGCGGATGCAGATGCCATTAGGGAACGTACTTCAAGCAGGCGATTGCGCTGTTCCAGTCGCGCCGCCGCAACGGTTACCGCGCCCGGGCGCGAGGCATAGCCGTCCCAGCGCCAGAGGCCGCCGTCAGAGCTAACTAGCCGCTGCCCCACACCAAGGGAGCCCATTAGACTTTCGCCAACAGCTACATCTGCAACGACGCCGATCCGCGCTAATCTCCGCGCCAATGCCACTGGTGCCTTGACGACATCCGCAAGATTTATAACCCCCGCCGGCAATGCCCTACCATCAACTAGCGGCGGCAGCGTGCGCCAATGCACCGGGGCCGCTTCGTCGGCGGGTGCCGATAGATCGTCGCCGAGCGCAACAGCAAGGGCGATCTCGTAGCCAGGCTTGACAGAGACCGTATCTATTACAGGCGGCCATAGATCATTTTCCCCAGCATCTAGCATGCGAGCGAGGGTCTCCTCCTCGGCGCTCAACCGACTCAGGACGCCATCAGCTTCCCGCCGCTGAGCAACCGCGACTTCCATGGCATTGCCTGCCGTTAGCCGAGCCTGTTCGGCCTCGTCGGCGGTTGAACGCTGCTTATCAAGCGCCGTTTGGGCCACAGCAAGGACTGTTTCCGAGGTAGACAACACAAATGGTTCAACGGCTTCTAACTCGACCGCCGAGCGCTGGCGTCCGGCATCCTCGATGCGCTCAGCTAATCTCGAAGAGCGCTGCTCCAGTTCGCTGATACGGCGAATGAGACCATTGCGGGCAGCTTCATCGGCGGCGGCCTTTTCGGTCAGTGCGGAGACTTCTGTTTCGAAGCTGTTCACTGCCATTGTTGATGCCTCGCTGTCGGCGACGGCAGATTTATAATTTTCTTCCTCACCTTCTTGATCAGCGGCGATCGTGTCACGCTCCTGGTCCAATTGAAGCAATGCCGCGGCCGCATCAGCAGCCAAGCTACGTTCCCGTTCAATATCGCCATCGGCCTGTGCGAGCCGCGCCTTGGCATCCTGGATTGCCACTGCAGTCCGCGCCTCTTCGGCTTCCAGGCTTTCTCGCGCCACGGTCAGCCGGTGCACTTGGGCTGCTATTTCTGCCTCCGCTTGACGCAGTGGCGGTAGAGCAGTAGCCCCCTCGACCTGCGCCATACTGGCGAGAGCGGTCAACCGCGTATGTTCGACAACCAGGATTTCAGCCTCAGCCAGCCGGGCTGCTACCGTTTCCCGTTCCGCCTCGGATTGCAGCCAACGTAACAAAAACATTGTCGCCTCGGCGCGGCGAATATGGCCACTAAGATTGCGGTACCGGGTTGCCTGACGGGCCTGCTTACGCAAACCCTGGAGTTGCGTGTCCAGGGCAGCCATGATGTCTTCTAGGCGTTCAAGATTAGTTTCCGCCCCACGCAAACGAAGTTCCGCCTCGTGACGGCGCGAATGAAGACCGGTAATACCAGCTGCTTCCTCAAGAAGGCCACGGCGCTGCAAGGGTTTGGCTAATATTACAGAACTGACCCGGCCTTGGCTAACCAAAGCAGTGGATCGCGCCCCCGTCGCCGAATCAGCGAACAATAACTGAACGTCACGTGCCCGCACGTCACGACCATTGATACGGTAGTTTGAACCCGCGCCGCGTTCGATACGCCGGCTGATCTCCAGGTCATTGAAATCGTTAAACATAGAGGGCGCGGTACGCTGGCTATTGTCGACGCTAAGTACCACCTCAGCAAGGTTGCGAGCCGGACGGCTGGCCGTACCACCAAAGATGACATCATCCATCTCGCCACCGCGCATCTGCTTGGCTGACGTCTCCCCCATCACCCAGCGCAAGGCCTCAACAAGATTAGATTTGCCGCAGCCATTGGGGCCGACAATACCGGTTAAGCCGGGTTGAACGAGAAGGTCCGTCCCTTCGACGAAGGACTTGAAGCCGCTGAGGCGTAGCTTGGTGAACTGCAGCAACCCCGTATCTTCCTTTTTTCTCGTCTATATCGACTCGCATATCGAGGCTAAGCGCCACGACGGTTGGTTATCGCGCGCCAGCAACCGCCTTACGCAAGGCCACAATGACGTCACCCAACTGTCGGGGCTCAATTTTCTCGCCGTTAATCAGGAAACTCGGCGTCGATTCCACACCATGATCTTCCTGTGCCTTGACGGCAGCCTTCTCAATACCGCTTAAAAGTTCGGCATTGGCGATACAGGCGTTGAAGTCGCTTTCCGATATACCACCAAGACGCGCCACCTGCATCAATGCAGCGCGCGGGTTTGGCGCCCGTGACCAACTTTCCTGGCTGCGAAATAACACCCTCAGAAATCCAAAATATCGATCATCCCCGGAACAGCGGGCTAACATAGAAGCCGCAACAGCCAACCCATCCAAAGGAAAATCCACAAAGACCAGCTTTACGTGGCCCGTCTTGATCAATTCCTTTTCAATCTCCGGCAAGAAATTGTGGTGGAAATTCGCGCAATGGGGACAGGTCAACGAGGCGAATTCGGTTAGCGTCACAGGGGCATCAGGATTGCCAAGGACCTTCTCGGCAACGGCTTCAGCCAATGGCGCGGTATCAGCCCGCGCGATTGGCGCCGCGAACACCAACATGGCGGCCACTACAGCTACAAGACTTTGTCGCAACTCTGCCTCCAAACACAAGATGTGGGTGACTATAAATCCCTCGTCGCAACCCAATCAAGCACCGATGGAGGGTACCCTACAGAAGGTGATCGATTGTTGTGGATATGTAGAGGGGAAATTATGGCGTAATGATGTCAGCCCTTACTGTCGGAACCGGCCCCCATTCCGCGACGACGGTAGACGGCTTGACCAAGACGTTCGAGCGCAGCACGCAGGTCTGGGTCCATGGTGTCTGATTGTATCTGACTAGCGTCATATTGGGATACTTCATCGGATTTAATGGCGGCAAGTGCAACAGCCCCACTCGGCTGCGGCGGCATGGGTCGCTGGATCATACGCAGGCGAGAAACTGCTCCATAGCCAAAAAAACCATTGATACGCTCGACCAACAGATGTTCTTGATGTTGAATTTCCAGCGCCAGTGCACCACTGTCGACACGTAGATGCAGGGTGCCTTCGTCGCGCTTGCCTGTCGGGAACGTAATGCGTTCGGGCATGGTGCGAGATGCCAGTAATGGACCTACAACATCCATCCAGTTTTCGACGATAGCCGCGACAGCAAACCCCCGGCGCTTGAATAAGGGCTTAGTCAAGCGCGCCACTGTCGGAGCCAGAGCGCGCGGTCCGCCGCCGCGTCGGGCCATAGCTTTCTCCTATACTTACATGCCGGGCTGTTCCAGCCTTTGCCAACACCATGCTACGGTGCACACACGTCACGAACAATCGAACATCAGTCGGTGGCACAGAACATGGGCACAAAACTTTCTTCCAGAGACGCCGCGCTAAGCCACCAACTGCTCACCTGGTACGACCGCTATCGCCGCAAACTACCGTGGCGTGCAGAGCTAGGTAAAACTGTCGACCCCTATCGGGTATGGCTCAGTGAGATCATGCTCCAACAAACGACCGTGACGACCGTTATTCCCTACTTCGGTGCCTTTCTCTGCCGCTGGCCAACGGTCAAGGACCTCGCAAAGGCAAGTATAGACGATGTTTTGCACGCGTGGCAGGGGCTTGGCTACTACGCCCGGGCGCACAACCTGCATGCCTGCGCCAAAGCTGTCTCAGAGGACATGGGCGGACGCTTCCCCGACAATGAAGAGGCATTGCGCTCCCTGCCCGGCATCGGGACCTATACGGCGGCGGCCATCGCCGCCATTGCCTTTGGACGCCGGTGTGCACCAGTTGATGGCAATATTGCCCGCGTCATGGCCCGATTACACACCTTGCAGGAACCTCTGCCCCAAGTGCGCCAGACGGCTGGGGATCACGCCTTTCGACTAACGCCCAACGATCGTCCCGGCGACTTCGTTCAGGCAATGATGGACCTTGGCGCGACGGTCTGTAAGCCGCGCAACCCGGCGTGTGATATTTGCCCGTGGCATCAAGCTTGTCAGGCGCGACGCAACGGCACGTCGAACGCCTATCCAATCGCTGCCGCCAAGCGCGAACGGCCCTTGCGTCATGGCATAGTGTTTTGGACGGAACGGTCGGATCAGAGCATCCTTGTGCGGCGGCGCCCCGAAAAGGGGTTATTGGGGGGCATGGCCGAATTTCCTTCAACGACCTGGGGACCGGCACAGGTTACGGAAAAGGTCGCGTGCAGCGCTGCCCCATGCCTCGCACAATGGCGACCACTGCCCGGCGTGGTCGCCCATGGATTCACTCACTTTCGCCTCGAACTGACCGTATGGCGGGGGCGCGCATCAGACAATGAGGCGCCCCCCGGGCACCGTTGGTGTCCCGTCAGCCAACTTGGCGCGTTGGCGCTACCAACACTTATGCGCAAGGTCGCCCAGCATGTGGAACCATTATGCTTATGAGCAGTCATTGTTGAGTTATGCAGACCTCCATCCTCATCATTAGCCATTTTGAGCGGGCCTGGCCCTCTCACAGGCGCCTATGTAGACAGCTAAGGCATCAGTCCCAGACTACTAGGGTCCGGATTTTTCAAACCCAACGTGAATTTAGCTAGTATATATGTGCTAGCGTCGAAGGAGCTGCCGTAACACGCAATATCTTTTCGACGGCAATACGTTCTGCGACAGTTACAGCACCGACAAAGAGAATTCCATTTTTGATGTTTAGGCAGATATAGCATTCATAGTCAGGCGCGCGCCTTTCCTAAACATATGTCTATCTTACAGCAGAATATAAAAGTCAGGACTACACCGGCCAATTTAATTCGGTCAACGCCTCCGCACGGCTTTAGAAGCCATCTCTATTCATCGTAGGAAACCAAGGCGTCGAATGGCATGTTGAGCTTATCGCGACCCCTTAAGAAAGTCAGTTCGATAATACAGGCAGCTCCGACCACCTCAGCCCCAGCCTTCTTAAATAGGTCGGCAGCGGCCGACAGGGTGCCACCAGTCGCCAATAAGTCATCGAGGATGACGACCCGCTGCCCCTTAGCAACGGCATCCGACTGTATCTCGATAACATCCGCCCCATACTCTAAAGAGTATTCGTGGCGTATAGTCGAACCCGGCAGTCGGCCTTCCTTACGTACCATGACAAACCCCATGCCAAGTTTCAACGCCAAGGGTGCGGCCACCAGAAAGCCCCGGGATTCAATTCCAGCCAGTATATCCGGTGCGTGGCGGCTTACAGACTTGGCCAAGCGTCCCATAGTTACCTGCCATGCGTCCGGTTCCGCGAGAAGCGTCGAGATGTCGTAAAACTGGACACCCGGCTTAGGAAAGTCCGGTACGGTGCGAATATGATCCTTGATTTCCATGCTTGGCTCCGTCTCGTTGATCACATGCTCTTGATTAGTGCCAGCCAAGCCTCTTCAGTGAGCGCTTGAACGCCAAGTTCCTCTGCCTTGCGCGCTTTCGATCCGGCGTCGGCACCCACCACCACGTAGTCTGTCTTCTTGGATACAGAACTAGCCACCTTAGCCCCGAGAGATTCAGCTCGCGCCTTAGCCTCGTTACGGCTCATGATCTCCAAAGTTCCCGTGAAGACCACCGTCTTCCCAGCAATGGCAGAATCGAGCGCAGCGGGGGGCTCAAAATTCTCGACCGTCAATTCCCGGGATAAATCATCAATTACCTTCCTATTATGGGATTCAGCCATGAAGGCAAGGGTATCGCCGGCCACAGAACCGCCAACCTGGTCAACGTTCAGCAGATCAGCATATGCCTCCGATTCCCTATTCTCAGCAGCCTCCATCGCCACGCGCCAGCCAGCAAGAGAACCATATTGGCGGGCCAGAAGACGGGCCGTAGCCTGTCCGATTTGGCGGATACCAAGGGCATAGATTAAACGGGCAAGAGGAATCGTCCGGCGCACCTCAATCGCATCAAGGAGATTGTCTACGGATTTCTCTCCCCAGCCTTCGCGCTGGGAAATTTTCTCAGCATGGCCCTTAAGACGGAAAATATCCGCCGGCGTTTTTACCAGGCCATCCTGCCAAAAAGCCTCGAGGTGCTTTCCCCCCAGGCCTTCGATATCAAACGCATCACGTGAGACAAAATGCTTCAGGCGTTCTACTGCCTGCGCGGGACATATAAGTCCGCCTGTACATCGCCGCGCTGCCTCACCCTTCAACCGCTGGGCAAAGCTGCCGCACCGCGGGCAGGTTTGCGGAAAGGCATAGGAATCTTGATCAGCAGGCCGCCTTTCAGGTTCTGCAACAGCCACCACCTGAGGAATTACATCGCCGGCACGCTGGATGATGACCGTGTCTCCGATTCGAATATCCTTGTCGCGTATGTAGTCTTCATTGTGCAGGGTAGCTCGGCTAACCATAACGCCGCCAACGTTTACCGGAGCCAGATGGGCCACCGGTGTTAGGGATCCGGTGCGACCAACTTGAATCTCAATACCATCGAGGACCGTCTGCGCCTGCTCGGCGGGAAATTTATGAGCCGTCGCCCAGCGCGGTGCGCGGCTGACCTGCCCCAGGCGCTCTTGCCAGTCGATACGATTAACCTTGTAGACAATGCCATCGATGTCGTAGGGCAATTCGTGACGTCGCTCAGCAATAGAGCCGTAGAGGAAAATAGCCTCCTCAACAGTATGGCACAATGTGGCTAACGGGTTGGTCGAAAATCCCCAACAGCGCAAGCGCTCAAGAAATGCCGACTGGGCACCCCACGTCATGTTACTCACTTCGCCCCACGCATAAGCAAAAAAATGTAAGGACCGACTGGCAGTAATCGACACATCGAGCTGACGCAGCGAGCCAGCAGCGGCATTGCGCGGGTTGGCAAAAATCTTGCCCCCCACTTCCTGCTGGCGCAGGTTCATAGCCAAAAAATCATCTCGCCTCATGTAGACCTCGCCACGAACTTCCAACACCGCTGGCGGGTCTCCTTTCAAGATTTTAGGGATGTCACCCATGGTGCGTAAATTAGCAGTAACGTTTTCCCCTACCCGGCCATCACCACGCGTGGCGCCGGTCATCAGACGCCCATTCTCGTAACGCAGAGATATCGATAGACCATCGATTTTTGGCTCTACAAGGAGGTCAACCGGCTTTTTGGGATCCTCACGCAACTCCATAAGAAATCTGCGAATTCCGGCGACAAACTCCGCGACATCCTCCCGCAAAAAAACGTTACTCAGCGATAGCATAGGCCGAGAGTGCGTGACCTTGCCGAAACCCGCGGTGGGAGTGGCGCCTACCTTGCGCGAAGGACTATCGGCGAGAATCAAGTTGGGAAAGCGCTCTTCGATGGCAGAGTTACGCTGGCGCAAGGCGTCGTATTCCGCATCCCCGACCACCGGGGCATCCTCCTGGTAGTATTTGAAGTCATGCTTAACTATTTCTTCTGCTAGCTTGCGAAGTTCCACCTCAGCCTGTTGCCATGTCAGATCGCCGGTGGCCAGGGCCCTTAGAATTTTACTTTCCACGCTTCAACCCGCCTGACCGCGCAGAAGACTGGCAGCCGCAGCACGCGCTCCAGCGGTGATGCGCTCACCCGCCAGCATCCGCGCTATTTCTTCCTGCCTATCGCTAGGACCGAGTGCCTCCACGGTGGTCACGGTTCCCGGGTTTACTAGAAACTTGGACACCCGCAAGTGATGCTCAGCACGCGCGGCTACCTGTGGCGAATGGGTTACCACCAGAACCTGGAAATCCTCAGCAAGGCGCGCCAGTCTCTCGCCCACCGCTGCCGCAACAGCGCCGCCAATGCCACTATCTACTTCATCAAAGACAAGGGTTGGCACCGGATCAGCGTGAGCAAGAACCATCTTCAGCGCCAACATGAACCGTGCTAATTCACCGCCAGAGCTGATCCGGCTCAAGGAGCCAGGCTCTTGTCCAGGGTTGGTGGAAACCCGGAATATTACCCGTTCCTGTCCCGCCGCTCCCCATTCAGTATTATCCAATGGCTCGATGATTGCGGAGAAGCATGCGCCACCCAGCCGAAGAGGTTCGAGTTCGACAGAAACGGCCGTATCGAGCTTTTTAGCCGTACTCCGTCGAGCTTTACCAAGCCGCTCAGCGGCACTGATATAGCCAGCACGCTGTTCAGCCTCTCGTTGCGCCAGGACTGCAAGCGCAGCCCCGCCATCCTCAATGGCAGCCAATTGGTCCGCCATTCGCTGGCGTAGGCCGGCCAGGCTATCCACTGCTACCGAGTACTTTCGGGCCAAAGCACGAAGAGCAAAAAGGCGTTCCTCAGCCGCATCGAGCCGACCGGGATCAAGGTCCAGAACCTGTGACGCGCCGACGACCTGTAAAATAGCTTCCGAAGCCTCCGTCGCTGCCCCTTCCAGCGCGGCAATAGCACCATCCAGGGCCCCTCCGGCCAATGGCGCGACCTTTTCTAAATGACGGGCCGCGGCGTTAAGCGCACCATCTGCTCCTTTGCCTTTTTGCAATTCGTTGCTGGCAGCATTAAGAGATTCGATAATTTTTTCAGTATGCATGAGAACTGCTCGGGTTTCCGCCAAGAACGCTTCCTCTCCCGGCTTAGGGTCCGCCTTAGTCAGCTCATCTAATCCGTGTCGCAAATAATCTTCGTCACGACGTGCCCGCTCACCATCAAGCTCCGCTGCCCGGCGTGCTGCTACAGTATCCTGCCAAGAGCGATAGACCGTCGCAACTGTTTCGACATCGTCACTCAGCCCTCCGTAGGCGTCCAGAAGCTGGCTATGAGTGGTGACGTCCATGAGGCGCTGATTTTCGAACTGCCCATGGATATCGACTAGAGTCGCGCCAACTTTCCTTAGAAGTCCGGCGCTAACGGGTTGATCGTTGATGAAGGCTCGGGAACGCCCATCCACCCCTATCGTGCGCCGCAGAAGAAGAAATTCCCCGGCTGCAACATCCAGGCCATTCTCAGCAAACAAAGCGTGGGAGGGGTGCGTTTTTGCAAGGTTAAACGTTGCCGTCACTTGCGCACTCGTCGCGCCATTTCGCACGAGCGAGCTGTTGGCACGAGCCCCCAACGCGAGGCCCAATGCATCGAGTAGAATTGACTTTCCCGCGCCGGTCTCACCCGTCAATGCACTCAGGTTAGATTGGAAATCCAGACCCAGCCTGTCGATGAGAATTACATCCCGGATCGCCAATGTATGCAGCACGGTTTCGATCCCGTCACCAAAACTGGTACCAGGGTTCCGTCTCGCTCGCCGGTCGACCCAAACGATTTTCGACTAATTCATACGAATCAACGTACCACTCGCTATCACTAAAGTTATACCCCAGGACGGCCGCCGTCTTCTTAGATTCCTCCCTCAGACCGAGTGCCAGATAGGCTTCCGTCAAGCGATGCAGGGATTCAGGAACATGTGAGGTCGTTCCATACGTCCCCACTACCCTTTTAAAGCGGTTAATTGCTGCAAGGTAGTGGCCTTGGCGCAGGTAATAGCGCCCAATATTCATCTCCTTACCGGCAAGATGATCGTTAGTCAGATCGATCTTAACCTTGGCGTCACTGGCATATATGCTGAGCGGGTATCGGGTGATCAACATATGAAGATTGCTCTGCGCCAGAAGGGTCATTTCCTGATCGCGGGAAACATCCACAATTTGCTCGTAGTAGCTGAGCCCCTTCAAGTAGTAGGCGTATGGTACGTCGCGATGGGCCGGGTGAAGGTGGATGAAACGGTCTAAGGCAGCGATAGCAGCATCATAATCATTGCCCTGATACCTGGCGTAGGCCGCCATGATCTGGGCCTTAGTCGCCCAGACCGAATAGGGATGCTGACGCTCAACCTCTTCATATAAGGCTGCCGCGCCACCGAATTTTCGGCTTTCGAGGGCGTCTGATGCATCATTATAGAGGGCCGCAACAGGGAGCTCGACATAAGCTTCCTCTTCGCTGGAAGCACAAGCAGCGGCCACCAGACATAACAACAGCACCGTCATCACACGGCAAAAAAATTTGTGGTAACCGAAACTGCGGATCATGTCCGGCATATCCGGGTGAGGAGCAGAGGAGCTCACGACGAAAATCCTAACACCAGCCGATTACCGGGAACGCCAAAATGAATTTTACCAGATTCTCAGCGCGAACCAAGCACTGCCTGGAAAATTCCGAGCGTCAGGCAGGAACCGCAGTCGACAGTGATGTCTCAAACGATTCAAATGGGGCTACGCCGCCAACAGGATAATCAGGCATCAGGACATCATAACACCAAGCTCCTGGATCAGAAAAAAGTGCTCGCAGGACCTTATTATTGGTAGAATGACCGGATCGGAAACCCTGGAAAGCTCCAATCAGCGGACATCCCGCAAGGTACAAATCGCCTACCGCATCAAGCGCCTTGTGACGCACGAACTCATTGCCGTAGCGCAGACCGCCTTCATTAAGTATCTGGTTGCCACTGATCACCACGGCATTGTCTAACGAACCTCCGCGCGCCAAGCCGGCAGCTCGAAGCTTCTCAACTTCATGAAGGAAGCCAAACGTACGGGCCCGCGACAACTCTTTTTTGAAGGTACCGTTGA